>JAKSBJ010000196.1 GCA_022361195.1 Flavobacteriales bacterium | reverse complement strand
TGCCATCTTTTTTTTCATTACGGCCACAGAAGCATTCAAAAAATTTGAGCGTTCGGGTTCAGGACCAGAGAGAATAACCAAATAATCATAGATAATTTTTGCCTTAACAGCTTCAAAACGATTTAATGGGCCAATAAAGCAAACAGGTAGTTCCAGACTTACATTGGACAATTCGCCACTCAATCGTCTATCATCTGTATCCGGTACCCAGCAGGTCGTAAACCGCTCTACTTTCTTTTTAATAACTCGATTTGCGGTACTTTTAAAATAAGGTACCTGTAAATTGAGCTGATGTGTTATGATAATGGATGGAATGTCCTCATGATAAAAACCATAACGGTTATCTGAGATAATAAAATCAACTGAATTTGATTTAACATATTTCTTGAGCCATTCATTTTCCCTTTGCATGGCACCATTGATTTTAAATGCTTGATTGAGCATTTGCCAATAGGTGTTTTTTTGCGAATCTAAACGTACGTTATAGCCCGCTAATTCAACCAAATGTACTTTTGGGAATTCGGTTTGAAAAAAAAGAAGCTGTTGATTGTTTCCTGCAATGGTTACTTCATTTCCTTGCTCCAATAACTGACGGATAATGGATACGCAACGTGTATTATGTCCCATTCCCCAATCAAGAGGAGACAAAAGCACCTTTACATTCCTAATCTCTGTCAACAGTAATTTCACAGAATGAAAATAACGAAAAAAGGCCTTTTCAACCGAAAAGACCTTTCCTTAAATTTATTTCTTTTAAAGCTTATTTGTCAATTGCAGCTTTAAGGTATTCACGATTCATTCGCGCAATATTGTCCAATGAAATTCCTTTAGGACACTCTACTTCACATGCACCTGTGTTAGTACAATTTCCAAACCCTTCCAAATCCATTTGTTTCACCATGTTCATTACACGATCTTTTGCTTCAACCTTACCTTGCGGTAACAAAGCAAACTGAGAAACCTTAGCCGAAACATACAACATTGCCGAAGCATTTTTACATGTCGCCACACAAGCTCCACAACCAATACAAGTCGCTGCATCAAATGCTTTATCCGCATCATCCTTAGGAATAGGAAGAGCATTCGCATCTTGTGTATTTCCCGAAGTGTTTACAGAAACGAAACCTCCCGAATGCTGAATACGATCAAAAGCTGATCGGTCAACAACCAAATCCTTAACTACAGGAAATGCTTTTGCTCTAAACGGCTCAATGTAGATTGTATCACCATCATTGAACATTCTCATGTGCAACTGACAAGTTGTTACTCCTCTATCCGGTCCGTGAGCCTCTCCGTTAATGTATAAAGAGCACATTCCACAAATCCCTTCTCGACAATCGTGATCAAAAGCTACTGGCTCCTGACCTTCACTGATGAGTTGTTCGTTTAAAACGTCCAACATTTCAAGAAAAGACATGTGTTCAGATATATCTGCAATCTGGTAGGTCTCCATTTTTCCTTGAGACTGCGCGTCTTTTTGACGCCAGATCTTCAATGTTAAATTCATTCCTTTATCTGACATAGTACTCTATTTATATGAACGTTGTTTTAGTTCAATATCTTTAAACTCTAATTCTTCTTTGTGCAAAACTGCCTCTCCTGGATCACCAGCCCATTCCCAAGCTGCTACATACTTAAAG
Organism: Flavobacteriales bacterium; assembly: GCA_022361195.1. Classification (GTDB taxonomy): domain Bacteria; phylum Bacteroidota; class Bacteroidia; order Flavobacteriales_D; family Crocinitomicaceae; genus JAKSBJ01. The sequence goes on along the minus strand of JAKSBJ010000196.1, from coordinate 44,206 downwards.
TTAACGTCATCTCGTTTCGCCTCACCTTTTTGTTCTCCATCTAACTCAACTGACTCCTCTCTAAAGTGACCTCCACATGACTCATTACGATGTAGTGCATCTTTGGCAAAAAGCTCTCCTAACTCTAAAAAGTCTGCAACACGTGCCGCTTTTTCCAACTCAGGATTCAATTCATTCATTCCACCCGGAATTCTAACATCCTTCCAGAACTCATCACGAATTGCTCTAATTTTTTCAATCGCCTCTTTTAATCCAGCTTCATTTCGAGCCATTCCAACATTGTTCCACATCACCTTTCCAAGTTCTTTATGGAAATGGTCAACTGACTTAGAACCTTTAATGTTCATCAAAGTTTCCAATCTGTCTGTCACTGATTTTTCAGCTTCAACGAACTCAGGCAAATCAATTGAGATAGGTCCTGTTCTAATTTCATCCGCTAAATAATCACCTATAGTATATGGAAGAACGAAATATCCATCAGCCAAACCTTGCATCAAGGCCGATGCTCCCAAACGGTTAGCACCGTGATCAGAGAAGTTAGCCTCTCCTGCTGCATAACATCCTGGAATGGTTGTCATGAGGTTATAATCAACCCAAAGACCACCCATGGTATAGTGAACCGCAGGATAAATCTTCATTGGCGTTTTATATGGATTATCGTCAACAATTTTTTCGTACATCTGGAAAAGGTTTCCGTACTTGTTACGTACAACCTCTTCTCCCAACTCAGTGATACGATCTTTAGAAGCATTGCTTTCACCATTTACGGTAGCCGCCTCTTTTCCATAACGCTGAATTGCTGAAGCAAAGTCAAGGAATACAGCTTCACCTGTTTGGTTTACACCAAATCCGGCATCACATCTTTCCTTAGCAGCTCTTGAAGCTACATCACGTGGAACAAGGTTACCAAAAGCAGGATACCTTCTTTCCAAATAATAATCTCTTTCTTCTTCTGAAAGATCAACTGGTTTTTTAGAACCATTTCGGATCGCTTCAACATCCTCCATTTTCTTAGGAACCCAAATTCGACCATCATTTCTCAATGACTCTGACATCAAAGTCAGTTTTGATTGATACTCCCCTGAACGTGGAATACAAGTTGGGTGAATTTGCGTATAACACGGATTCGCAAAGAAAGCTCCTTTTTTGTGCGCTCTCCAAGCTGCCGTAACGTTAGACCCCATTGCGTTAGTTGAAAGGAAGAATACGTTACCGTAACCTCCTGTCGCTAATACTACCGCATGAGCTGAATGTCTTTCAATTTTACCATTAACCAAATTTCGGGTAATGATTCCTCTGGCTTTTCCATCAACAATAACCAACTCCAACATCTCGTGGCGGTTATGCATTTTGATTTTTCCTTTACCAATTTGACGGTTCATTGCCGAATATGCTCCTAAAAGCAATTGCTGACCAGTTTGACCTTTGGCGTAGAATGTACGGGATACCAATACCCCACCAAACGAACGATTATCTAACAATCCACCATATTCTCTTGCAAAAGGAACCCCTTGTGCAACACATTGGTCAATAATGTTAGCCGATACCTCAGCCAAACGATAAACGTTAGCCTCACGTCCACGGTAATCTCCCCCTTTTACCGTATCGTAAAACAAACGGTAAGTAGAGTCACCATCATTCTGGTAATTTTTTGCGGCATTGATTCCACCTTGAGCAGCAATAGAGTGAGCTCTACGTGGTGAATCCTGAAAAGCAAATGCCTTTACATTGTAACCCATCTCGGCTAAGGATGCTGCAGCTGAACCTCCAGCTAAACCAGTTCCAACTACAATCACATCAATTAGACGCTTGTTAGCTGGATTCACCAAGTTAATCTTGTTCTTATGATTCGTCCACTTATCTTTAATTGGACCTTCGGGTACTTTAGAATCTAAAACTGACATCTTCTAATTGTATTAAAGTTGTGAAACGTAATGGAAGATTGCGATAAACATGAATCCTAATGGAACCACAATCGCATAAATATTTCCTAATTTTTGAATAATCGGAGTGTACTTTGTGTGTCTGAATCCAACCGACTGGAAAGCCGATTGAAAACCGTGCAATAAATGCAAAGCCAAAAACACAAATGATAATACATACAAGATAACCCAAATTGGATCTGCAAACTTATGTTGCAACTCCTCAAAGTATCGCATACCACCATGCTCATTCAATCCACTCATGTCTCCTACAATATACTTCGTATTCAATTCTGGAATCCAGAAATCATAGAAGTGCAATCCTAAGAACAACAAGATCATAATTCCCGTAATTTTCATGTTACGAGACATCCATGATGAATTAGTTCCCGGCTTGTTCATTGCATATTTTACTGAACGAGCTTTGTTGTTTTGTGTGTCCAAATAGATTCCCATGGAAAGGTGAAAAATCACCCCAAAGGCTAAAATTGGTTGCAAAACAAATTGAACAACAGCATTGGTTCCCATAAAATGTGAAGTGCTGTTAAATGTATCTTCTGAAACTACAGACATCATATTTATGGTAAGATGCTGTAAAAGAAAAAAGAGAAGAAAAAAGCCTGACAATGCCATTAAGACTTTCCTTGCGATAGATGTTTTCATGTTTTTGGCAGCTTGTACTTATTATTTAAAGAACAAAATTAAGCCTGATTTTGTTTCCATCGTAAAAATTATTTCCCCTTTAGGTCTGAGACCCCTTGTTTAGAATGTTTCTAAATAAGATTTTTCTCCTCAAACGCCCAAAGACAAAGGGATAACAAAGGCTCACAAAAAAGGGCTATTTAAAATAATCGGATAGTTCTTTGTTACAATACCATAAAAGCGGTATTTTTGTACTCAGATTTTACTTATTTAAAATAAGTCTAAATAACATTAAGATGATCAAAGTAACAGATAACGCCAAAGAAACTGCGATTCGCATGATGGCCGAAGAGAATAAAGCAGACCATTTTATCCGTGTTGGTGTAGAAGGTGGAGGTTGCTCGGGTCTGATGTACCAACTAAAATTTGACAACGAAATAAAAGAGGACGATAAAGAATTTGAGGACAACGGTATTAAGGTAGTTGTTGATAAAAAAAGCGTGCTTTACCTGGTTGGAACGATACTGGATTACAGTGGTGGATTAAACGGGAAAGGATTTGTTTTCTCCAACCCCAATGCCTCCAGAACCTGCGGTTGTGGAGAAAGTTTTTCATTGTAAAATCTTATTAAAAAAATTAAGACCCATTTAGATGGCTGCATATACAGAGGAAGAATTAGCGAAGGAACTTCAAAATCAAGAATACGAGTTTGGATTCACCACAGATATTGAGTCTGAAAAAATTCCGGTTGGATTAAATGAGGATGTGATCCGTTTGATCTCTGCCAAAAAAGAAGAGCCAGAGTGGCTTTTGGAATATCGATTAAACGCTTTCCGTATTTGGAAAGAGATGGAAGAGCCAGATTGGGCTCATGTGAACTATGAAAAACCCAAGTTTCAGGAAATTTCATACTTCGCTGCACCTAAAAAGCAATACGAAAGTTGGGATGACGTAGATCCGGAGATGAAGGCGACCATGGATAAGTTAGGTATTTCGCTAGAAGAACAGAAAAAACTGACAGGAGTAGCCGTTGACTTTGTGATGGACTCTGTTTCGGTTGCTACTTCATTTAAGGAAAAACTGGCCGAATTGGATATTATCTTTTGCTCATTCAGCGAAGCGGTAAAAGATCATCCTGAATTGGTAAAAAAATATTTAGGAACCGTTGTTCCATCAACAGACAATTTTTATGCAGCCCTGAATTCGGCTGTATTCTCTGACGGATCGTTCTGCTACATTCCAAAAGGAGTAAAATGTCCGATGGAATTATCAACTTATTTCCGAATTAACGAAGCTGGAACGGGACAATTTGAAAGAACCTTGTTAGTAGCTGATGAAGGAAGCTATGTTTCTTATTTGGAAGGATGTACAGCACCTCAAAGAGACGAAAACCAGCTTCATGCTGCGGTGGTAGAATTAATTGCTTTGGACGATGCCGAAATCAAATATTCTACCGTTCAAAACTGGTACCCTGGAGATAAAGAAGGAAAAGGTGGAGTTTACAACTTCGTAACCAAAAGAGGAATTTGTCATACTAACTCCAAGATTTCATGGACGCAGGTTGAAACAGGTTCTGCAGTAACCTGGAAGTATCCTTCTTGCATTTTGAAAGGAGATCACTCGATTGGTGAATTTTATTCGGTAGCTGTTACCAATAATTTCCAACAAGCCGATACAGGAACCAAGATGATTCACTTGGGTAAAAACACCAAGAGTACCATTATTTCAAAAGGTATTTCGGCCGGACAATCACACAATTCGTACCGAGGGCTAGTTCAAATTAACGCTCAGGCAGAAAACGCGAGAAACTTTACACAATGTGATAGTTTGTTAATGACAGATAGATGTGGAGCTCACACCTTCCCATATATTGAGTGTAAAAACAATTCGGCTAAGCTAGAACATGAGGCTACAACTTCAAAAATTGGAGAAGATCAAATTTTTTACTGCTTGCAAAGAGGAATTTCCGAAGAACAGGCTATTGGTTTGATTGTAAAAGGATATTGTAAAGACGTTTTAAATAAGCTTCCAATGGAATTTGCCGTTGAAGCGCAAAAACTATTGACCATCTCACTAGAAAATAGTGTTGGATAATACAGAAGATTAAAAAATGATAATTGGGTTTAAAAGATCGCTGAACTGAGTCTTTTATCTCCTATAAATCAAAAAATAAATGAGTAAAACATTGTTAGACATACAGAACCTTCATGCTGAGATTGAAGATGAAGGTAAAGCAATTTTGAAAGGACTTAACTTGGCTGTTAAAGCAGGAGAGGTACATGCCATTATGGGACCTAATGGTGCTGGAAAATCAACCTTAGCTTCTGTGGTATCAGGAAAAGACGGTTATGAGGTAACTGACGGTTCAGTAAGTATGGATGGGGCAGATTTGTTAGAGATGGATGCTGATGAAAGAGCCAAAGAGGGACTTTTCCTTGCGTTTCAATACCCTGTTGAGATTCCGGGTGTTTCTAACATAAATTTTTTGCGAACGGCTATTAACGAGATTCGCGAATATCGTGGAGAAGAAACAATTTCAGCGAAAGATTTCATGGCTATGGTAAGAGAAAAATCAGCTGTGGTTGAAATGGATCCTAAATTGGCTTCCCGATCAGTAAACGAAGGATTCTCTGGTGGAGAGAAAAAGAAAAACGAGATTTTCCAAATGGCAATGCTAAATCCTAAAGTGGCTATTTTGGATGAAACGGATTCAGGACTAGATATTGATGCATTGCGTATTGTTGCCTCTGGAGTAAATAAATTGCGATCAGAAAATAATGCCATCATCATCATTACACATTACCAACGTTTATTGGACTACATCGTTCCGGATTACGTTCACGTTTTAGCCGATGGGAAAATCGTAAAAACAGGAGATAAAAATCTGGCTTTAGAGTTAGAAGAAAAAGGATACGATTGGATAACTGACGAAATCAACGCTTAAAGATGGATACAGTAACCATTTCTGAAAAAGTAGAAAAATTTGTTTCAACCCTAGGGAAACCGTTAGATGAAAGTCGAAATTCGGCTTATCAGCATTTGTTAGGTTTGGATTTTCCAACCAGTCGAGATGAATATTGGAAGTACACCCGTGTTGGAAAAATTTCTAAAGGTGGATTTAAACTTCCTACTACGCAGTCGGAGCGAATTAACCTCAACGATTATATTGTTGCCAATGATTATTTGGTAATTGAAAACGGAATCATCCGTTCGGACATTAGTCAATACTCAAAATTGAATTTTGATATAGAGTTTGTAGATGGTGAATCTGTTCAACAATTTGACAACAAAGTTGAGTTGAACAAGGACGATATCTTCACCGCTTTGAATGATGCTTATTTTTCAAAAGCTGTTCAAATCAAAATTTCTCAAAACAAGGTAAATGAAGGTCCACTTCAAATTATTTATGTGGAGCAAGGAGAAGGATTTGTAGCTAATAATCGAATTCAGATTATTGCAGAAAAATCATCATCAAATGAGATCATTCAAACCTTTGTATCTAAAGATGGTTCATCTAATTTTGTGAATCACCTGGCTCAGTATTACGTTGAAGAAAATGCTCAATTAACCATTCACACCGTTCAAAACCAAGCCGAAACTACTTCCTTGGTTTCAACAACTCAGGTTAAACAAGAAGCAAATTCTACATTTCGTATCAATACCATTACCATGAATGGATTATTGATTCGTAATAACATTAACATTGCTGTTGAAGGTCAAAACTGCGAAACCTATATGAATGGTGCGGCAGTTACTAAAGGAAAAATGCACGTTGACAATCACACTTTTGTTGATCATCAGGTTTCTAACTGTATGAGTGATGAGAATTACAAATATGTATTGGGAGATCAATCAACAGGTGTTTTTAACGGGAAGGTTATTGTTCGACAAGATGCTCAGGTTATTAATGCCTACCAAAACAATGGTAACATTTTGTTGTCAGACCAGGCTACGGTAAACTCTAAACCCGAATTAGAAATCTATGCCGATGATGTAAAATGTTCTCACGGTTCAACAACTGGACAGTTGGATGAGGATGCAATGTTTTATCTTCAGGCAAGAGGTATTTCAAAAGATGGCGCTAAACAATTGTTGGTTTCAGCATTCATCAACGAAGTGATTGACTCTTTTTCGAATCCACAATTGATTGACTTAGTTGAGCGATTGATTGAAAAAGAACACGGCTGGAGTTTTTAAGTTAAGGAGAATTACTCCCCCAGGAAATTTTTCATAAAGCCGGATTTTCTATAGCGACTGACATTAAATAGTTTTCCATCAGTCATTTCAATCTGACCTCCACTACCTTTTTGGTATTTGTGGTACTTTGTGATGTGCCTAAGATTGGCTATTGTACTTTGATGTATACGATAGAATCCATGGTTTAATAACAACTCCTCATACTCTCCTATAGTTCTGCTAGTGATAACCCTACGATTGTTGGTAATAATGAAATTAGTGTAATTACCATCTCCCTCTAATCGCATAATATCCTTAACGAGTGAAACATCAAAACCATTCATATGATTGATGATTAACTTTTTAATCTTTCCATCATCACCATAATTTTCGATTAACACCCTGGCTCGTTTATCAACTCCTCCAATCAGTTCTCTTCGGTTAGTTTCAAACCGCTCTATCACCTCAAACAAGGCTTTTGGTTTAATGGGTTTTAAAAGATAGCCAAAAGCAGAAAACTGAATCGCCTGAATAGCATATTGGTCATAAGCGGTTACAAAAACAATCTCTGATCGAAGGTCTTTTAGTTTCTCCAGAACATCAAAGCCCGTTCCATCATGCATCTGTACATCCAAAAACACCATATCGGGTTTATGCTTTGTGATTACCTCAACTCCAGTAGCCACACCATCGGCTTCTGCAATGACATTAAGCCGCCCTAACAATAATTGACCAATCATCTCTTTTAAAAGCTTTCTAGCTCTTTCTTCATCGTCAATAATAACTGCTTTTATCATAGCGGAATATTTATAGTAACCTGCGTTCCAGGATTCAAATCACTTACCAAAATTTTAGTTCCAATTCGTTGTTCGGTTATCTTCATTCCTTTTGGCTCATGATCTTTACGAACTGTTCTGTCTTTCATTCCAACTCCATCATCCATCACCTTACATTGAAGTTGATTTTTATCTTCTATTAACTCCAACTTTATCCAAACATTTCCCTTTTTACGTTTTGGAAGTAAACCATGCCATATCGCATTCTCAATAAAGGGCTGAATTACCATGGGTGGTAAAAAAACACCTGTTTTATCGATTCGTTCATCCACCTCAATATGAAAATCAATTAAACCATTTCCCCTTCCCTTTTCAAGTTCGAGGTATAAATCGAGCATTTGAAGTTCTTCTTTTACGCTGATGGATTCCTTTCCACTATTATCTAAAATCATTCGCATTAAAGTTCCAAAATCACCTAGATAATTGTTAGCCAAATCCATTTCTCCACTCATATACATTTGTTGAATGGCTCCCAAACTATTGAAAATAAAATGAGGATTCATTTGGGATCTAAGGGCTTTTTGTTCCAATTCCGTTTGTCGTTGTCTTTCTTTAGCCCTCCTTCTGCCTATATAGAATATTAAGACTAAAAAAATAGCAAGCACAGTAATTATGGTAATCACCAAAACTGTTCGTTGACGCTCGGCTACAGATACAGCATTGGCCTTCTTACTTTCCAGTTCGGCAATCTCCTTATCCTTTTGACTCGCTTCAAATTTTTCCTGTAAGGCATTCAACTCTAATTTCACCTTTTCACCACTTAAACTATCTCTCAAATTATGCCATTTATAAAGCCATTCAAAAGCCTCTTCATAATTTCCTAAAACCTTATTGGCCTCAGCTAGCCCTTTGTAAGCACCTTTCATTAAGTGAGGAGCTTCCATTTCTTTTGCTATTACCAAACTGGTATCAAAATAGGCCTTTGCCAATTGCCCGTTATTTAAATTGTTCTCCAAAGATCCAAGGTTGATATACTGCATGGTCAGCTCTTCTTTATTTTCAAATTGTTTGTACAACTCCAATGACTGTACGTAATAACTTTCTGCACTGTCCAACTGACCCATCTCATGATATTGCCCCCCAATATTCATTAATAAGGAAGCAACCTGCGTCAAACTCTCAACCTCTCGCGCTAGCTTCAAACTCAGTTTCATGACCTCTGACCCTTTTTCATAATCTTTTTTAGCATAGTGTACAATACCAATTCCCTGCAGGGAATAGATAACCGAAACAGTGTCTTTTCTGGCCATTTCCATTTCCAGGTTTTTCTCCCAATACTCTAATGCTTTATCATATCTTCCCTGATCGTAATGAATTCCACCCATATTATGCTGAGCAACAACAATACCGAATGTATCTCCAACTGTCTCGTAAAAACGAACACTTTCATGAAAATACCCTAATGCTATTTTCAAATCCCCTTGTATATAAGCTACCAGTCCTAAGCTATTAAATGCCAATGCCATTCCCTCCTGATCATTTATTTCCTCATAAAGCAGCCTCCCTTTATTAATTAAATCCACCGCCAGATCGTATTTCCCCATGGATTTGTAATAATCCCCATAAAGAACCAGAATTCGTGCTTTACCTTTTTTATAACCTAAATTATGAGCGAGTGGAAAAGCCTGATCTAAATACAATCGGGCTTTTTCATGATCAAGAGTTGATTCTATTTGATAAAGTTCTGTTAAGGCATTAACCCGAGCAGTATCTCTTTTTCCTTGCTCAATGATCTCAAGTAAGTCATTTTTTTTGCCTTCGGCATAAACTACTGACTGAAAGCCAATAAAAACAATAAGTAACAAGAAAATAAAAGTAGCGGCTCCAGATGGATTCATTTGACACAATTTGACGAACTAAATTTAGGTTTTTCATCCAAAAACAAGAAGAAAATTATCCCTTGGTCACTTACATGATTAGATGGTATATTGAATCTCGAAACACCCCAAACACCATCCTTTTGAGATTGGCTACCATCCAATAAATTTTGACTTCCTCCGCCCTGAACAGGCTTATATCACCTTAGTTTTGAACTGAAAAACAGCCTTTAAAAGGCATAAAAATATGCTTATGAAAACAATTGTATGCTTGTACACTTTTTTGATTTTGTCCTTTATGGCACAATCACAAATTAAATTTTATGAAGGAAATTTTAAAACTCCAATTTCAGATTTGAGTTCACTGGATTATTCTTCGGAAAAAGGAATTGGAATTAGCATTCCAATCAACTCAACCTTCAAGAAATATGATCGGGTATACATAACATTTCAATACAGACCTAAAGAATCCAGAGATAAGTGGAAAGAGGACGAATGGATGAGTTGCAATACAGCCAACCAATATCGTTTCGAACCAAAAGGGGCAAATTTTGCCGACAATTATGGCGGAAAACATTATATAAAACTTTATTTAACTAAGAATGATAATTTCACGGACTTACAACATATTTTCTACGGTGGTTGGATTAGGGAATATTTTCAGGAATACAAATTCAGAATTATAGTTAGCGGTTACTTTGAGGATGGAACTGTTACCGAATGGGATAACTCCAGTGAAAGTTTTCAGACTCGCACAACGTATGCCTTCTCAAAGATATTTACAACCTCACCTGATTTGATTTTCGATGTTGACAATGCTTACCTCAATGAAAAAGCTGATAAAAAGAAAAAAGAAGATGAAGAAAAATACACTAGAGCAATGAATAATGCTGCCAGTGTCATGACAAGTGAGGACCTTTATCATCCCAATATGAGTTATGATAGAACCGATGCATTAAAATCAATTAAACGTTCACTCTCGGAGGCAGCCAAATACACACATATTGATTCAAGTGGTTTTTATGCTAATGAGGACTTTGACGGTATAAAATCACGCTTCTCTTCAATTCAATCCAAGTATGACATTCCGTTTGTTCCTACTCGAAACCATACGTTGGAGGCATATATGATTGCCCGAGGTTATTATATGGACAAAATTGACTTTAAAGGTTTAAAGGAACTGGAAGAAAAATTGCTTCAAATAAAAGCTGATAAAAAACACAAAACCTTAAAGGAAAAATTGACTGACCTTGAAGATCCGGAAAAGATTATTCAAATTATTATGGAACATTAAAAATAGGTCCATCCAAATAGTCAAAATAACCCATCTTGAACCATTCGGGATGGGTTATGATTTTTCTACCTAAATCAAAGTCTTCTGTTTCCAATCATTCCATAGTCATTTCACTGAGTCTAAAACTCCTGAATTCTCAGACCAAAAAAGAAAGTATAAATATTATTATACTGCTAAGCAAGCATTCCGTGAATCGGAAGCAATAAGAATAACAGAACTGCTAATACGATTAATAAAATCGATCGCTTCATTTCTGAAGTTATCTTTCCCCCGTCGCCAAGCGACTTATCTCCCTCTGTCTCAAAGTGTCCGAGACGTAATAGTATTGAAAACAAATATCCCATTTCAACCCTATAACGGTTATCAAGGGCAAAAGGGTTGGTTGAAATCTTCTAAACTATTCAAATTAAATTGTTAAAAACCCTTTAAACCATTGATTGAATGGCGGTTTAATTCATTTGAAAATCATCAAATATTATAGAATAGTTAGACGCAATACGCCCTATTCAATCCCCCCTCCCATGGTACTTTTAATGCAACCTATTAAAATTTCGAGTTCTGCTTCTAGAAAATGCCGTATGATGAAAAACAACTTCGAGTCTTAGTCTCTTCTTCCTTAGTGTTTTCTGGCATAATTCTTGTCAAAAAGCAGTCATAACTCCGCTCTATGAATTCTATATTGGTCGCCATTCTTTTCATTCTGATCCCCTTTATTGGTACTACTCAAGAAAACTACTTTGCACCTCCAGATAGTTCTGCCAATTGGTACGGTTATATGTATCACCCCGATCCTTTTTTTGCAAATGCCTACTATCACTATACAATTCCAGACCAAGACTACGACACAATAATTGGCGAATATACCTACACAAAATTTTATCGGCACTACGGAATGGCGATTCCACCATTTTATGATTCGTTACATTACATAGGAGCCTTTAGGACGGACACTTTGACCAAAAGAGTATATTTTAAAGAGGAACTATATCCTGAAGAAAAATTGTTTTTTGATTTTGGTATATCAAGGAGTTTAGGAAGCACAGATACAATTCTCTTTATGGGAAATTCTGCACCTAATGATTTTAATATGTGGGAACTGCCCCTAGTTGAAATGGACTCGGTATTAGTTGATGGAATTTACTATAAAACATATACCTATCAACATCCTGCAATTAGCAGCTGTCGAATGACAATAATGGAAAGATTTTTGAGTGCACATTTCCCTCTAAAATGGGATCTTTTTGGAAATCTACCGGTTACAAATAATCTAATGTGCTATACTGAAAACGGTGTGCAAATAAGAGGAAGTCAATGTCCATATACTGAAGAGGATTTCGCCCAATTTCTAAATACAGAATCAAATGAAAAGGATATCCCAATAATTAACATTTATCCTAACCCAAACCAAGGTAATTTTGTTGTTCGTAGTGGCGGAGGTGAATTTCAGCTCTACAACTTAGCAGGCAAATTAATACACTCAGAACATCTGTCTCCCGGAGAACACAAGATTAGTATAGACTGTGGAACTGGTATTTATGTATGGAAAATTGAAACGGAAAATAATAGCCAAAAGGGTAAGTTATTAATAAACTTCCAGTAAAACCTTTTTAAAGCTATTGACTTCCCATACATTTCTGTACACACTAAAGTATAATTCGACTCAAGACACCATATTCAATCACCTTACCCGTGGTACTTTTAATGCAAAGTGTCGAAACTTCGTGTTTTGATTGAGGAAAGTACTTTTGGCAAAGTTGGAGGATTTCTTTTTCCTGTAATTTGGGAGAATAGGTGTTAAGAATTAAGAAACCTCCCTTTTCTATTAACTCAGAGGCCATGCTCATTAAGTCATCTATTTTATTCTCAATCTTCCAACGCTCACCTTTAGCACCAATTCCATAAGCTGGCGGATCCATGATAACACCTTTGTACTTATTTCCTCGTTTAACTTCTCTACCCGCAAATTTTAAGGCATCTTCCAAAACCCATGAAATCCCATCAAGCGAAGAAGCTTCCATATTTTCTCTTCCCCACTGAATAACTTGTTTTACGGAATCACAATGAATGACTTTAGCACCTTTTGTTCGTGCTGCAAGACTTGCGGCACCGGTATATCCGAAAAGGTTCAAAAAACGATCTTCTACATGCAAATTTTCCATAACAAAACTCCAATTAATGTTTTGCTCTGGAAATAATCCTAAATGCTTAAATCGTGTAAGTTTTAAATTAAATTTTAAGTCTTTGAAAACAATATCCCAATTCTCCTCAGCTTCTAACTCAAGAGATTTCCATTTTCCCTTGGTATGGCTTTCTTCTTCAAAGACAAAATGTGCTTTCTCCAACCATTTACTATAAGGAAGAACAGCTTTAAAATAGGCGTTCCTATCGGGACGAATGGTGATTATATCTCCCCAACGTTCCAGTTTCTTATCTCCTCCGGCATCAATCAACTCATAGTCCTTCCAATGATCTGCAAAGCTCCTGTTCATACAACAAAAGTAGCCTTTTTCAATTTCTTAAAATCCCTTAAGTAATCTTAAAGAACCTTAATTTCTATTGACGCTAAATAACAATGGATTTAATTTGAGGTTATGAGATCGAAATTAGTCTATTCAACAATGGCCTTTTTGGTTTTGGGAGGATTATTTGCCTCTTGCAATACGGCCTGCCCAAATGAGAATAATCCAGGATGTGGAGATGTTGCTCCCAATGGACCTTGTTTTGATGTTTACGAACGTTGGTTTTACAATTCCAGCTCTAAAAGTTGCGCATCCAAAGTCTATATTGGTTGTAGCCCCCTTGGGTTTGAAACTGAAGAAGAATGTGAAAGTTGCTTGTGTGACTATATAATATCCGTAAAACACCCGATTACAGGATTGTTCATTAATGCTATTTTTGATTTAAAATACATCTATGAAACGATCCCTTATTCTGTTGTTATTTGTCGTCGGGCTTTGTCATTTTAGCTGGTCTAATTCTGCACAGCCTGGCCTGTGGTCGGCTGGAGGTGGAGGTGGATTTACTCTTTTATTTCCAGAGGACAGTAGTTCGTTTCAAAAAATTCAAATGCTGAAAGAAATTGTCAGCATTCAGCTCTACAAGGGTTTTGCGGTTGTTAAAGGCCAATATTGGATGCAAAATGATGAGCAGGATACCATACGTATGACAGCTGGTTACCCCATAAATTCTTTCATGGATAAGGCACAAGGCACAAAACGTAGTGAAATTTATTTTGATGAATTGTATCAGATGAAAGTTTCGATGAATTCAGAGTCCGTTCCTTTGCTTAAAAGTGAAGGTGAGAATGAATGGAATAACGATGCAGAAAATTGGTATTTATGGGAAGCTTGCTTTAATCCTGATACGGTAACTCTAATTGAGGTTTATTTTATTGTTAATACCAACGATGCCACTGTACGAAAAGGGTACAGTAAATCACAGTTAAACGGATTTATCTATTTGTTAGAATCAGGAGCAAGTTGGAAACCGCCTATTGGTAATGGGAAAATTCTGATTCAATTAATGGACAATATGGGATTGGATGATATTCATGGAGCCATTCCCGATTCTGCTTTTCGATACGATGAAAAGTCAAAAATTCTGAAAATGGAATTTCAAGATCTAATTCCAACCGCCGAGGATAATATTGTGATTACCTATAATGAGAAGAATCCAAACTTTGACTTTTCAGCTGTTTTAGCACAAAAAGATAATTTCTACGGAACGATTGATGAACTATCAACAAGAGAATTGACCGAAAAGGATTTTATCCCTATGATGTTTAATGACCCCTATGAGATTGCCTCTGATTTTGGTTGGGGTGGAAATTCTAATTTTTGGGTGATTACTTTACCAATTTTATTAGTCGCTCTGTTTGGAGTTCTCTTGATTCGAAGGGTGAAGAAGTAATTTACTATTCAATTTAGGGTGTGATGTACAACCTATACTGGAAAATAGGTAGGAATCCGGTTTGGTAAGTAGTATTAATTCGTTCTTGTGCCTCGCTATATTCCTGATAAAACACATTACGATAATTGGTAATATTTTGGATATCTAACGCCCATTCCTGGGCAATTTTTTTCCCAACCAGCTTAAATCCAATTCTAAAATCTCCACGGGTATAATTCGCATAACGAGCTGAATTGACATTGTTCCAATCCCTTACCTCTGTTCCAGCGGCAATACTTTCTTCCAATAAAATTGGTGTGTATCGTTTTCCTCCATTGAGGGTATATTTTGCATCAAAGGTCATGGATGCCTGTGTCTTTTTCCATTTTTTAAATCGCAGTTCATATCCAACCAAAACATTGGAAGTAAAATTCCCGTTAAAAGCCGAATTATACTCATTTCCGTCCCCTGCAGTATAGAAACTTTCATAGAGTGAAGTGGTCACCAGGAAGTAAAATCCTTTATCTAAAAATTTCTCCAACGTCAGCTCTACCCCATAATTACGACCTGTCCCATTACTCACCAAAGAGTCTGGTAAAGCAGTATTAAAATCGGCCCCAAAGTTCACGATTGAAAAGGCCGTTGAATCCATCTCAACAGGGATGTCATATAAATACTGATAATATCCTTCTAGCTTAGCTTGAATTCCATGCCTGAAACGATGTTGGTACCCCAATACCAAATGATGACTTTTAGAGAATTTCACATTTCGATTCGTCTCCACTAAATTCGATCCTACTAACGTCTGCTGGAAATACATTTCCAGAGGTTGAATTTGAGAATGTAATCCATATCCAAAGCTCAATCTGTCCTTCTCTGATAAATTCCACCCTACTCCCAAACGAGGCTCTATTAAAGCTTCACTGTTTAATGTTAGTCCCTGTGCATGTGCTCCAAGATTAATCATCAAACGATTGGTTGGTCGCCATTGATATTGCGCATAAGGCTGCCACAAAAAGGTGTTTCCTTCAAAATCTCTCAAGCTCACAAATTGTCCCAAAGTATTTCGGTAAAGGGAATCATTTAGGCTCATGAGATACAAATCGGCATGAAAACCAACTTTAAAAGCATGTTTTGAATTAATCTTTCGATTATAAAAAATATCCGATGTTGCCTTTGAGATAATCGAATTGCTGACAAAGTTTGTAAACGGATTTTCAAAATTATAATCAACCGTATCGTTCACAATATCATTTAGGCTGGAATGAAAACCGAGAGATGCTCTGAAGTAAGCCTTTTTCCCTGCTCTTTGTTTATGTGTAATTCCTACCACTCCCATTCGAGATTTAAAACGTGTGTTGCTGTAATCCAACGCAAATAAATCTGAACTATCCGCCTCTGCAGCCAAAATAGCCACCTTGGAGGTTCCTCCAATACCAAAAATGGTTGTCAAACCACCTTTTGAAGGAAAATTGAACTTAAAACTACCATCCTGATAATTTGGTGTAGCTGTTGAGCCAAAATTAATTCCCATCAGCTTAAATAGCTCCAACGTTGAATAACGGTAATTCACCAAATACGATGAGCCCTTTTTTCGGGAAATAGGTCCTTCGGCAATTAACTCAGCACCATTAAACCCCATTTGAAACATGAACTCATGCTTTTCATTATTTCCACTTCGCATTTTCAAGTCAAATACACCCGCCAATGCATTTCCGTATTCAGCAGGAAAGGCTCCAGTTAAAAAATCTGAATTCGCCAGAACATTATTATTCAACATAGAAATCGGTCCACCCGTAGTCCCAAATCGGGCAAAGTGGTTTGGATTAGGAATATCAATTCCCTCCATTCTGTACAAAACTCCAGTTGGAGAATTTCCACGAATTACAATGTCATTTCGGGAATCATCTGCCCCTTGAACTCCCGCATAATTTTGAGCCATTCGGGCTACATCATTTTTACTTCCCGCATAACGATTCGACTCCTCTACTGAAAAAGAACGAATACTTACCGTTGCCATTTTATTAATCGTCTCCCCTTTCTTCTTAGCCTTTACCTCAACCTTGTTCATCATTTTAACCGACTCAGTAAGTTCAAGGTTTAGAATTACCTCTTTTGCTCCAACTTCAAGATTGGAATTTTGATAGGGTTCATACCCCACAGAAGTAATAAGGATAATTTGTTTTCCAACCGGAACGTTTTCAATTCGGAATTTACCATCCAAATCAGTTACGCTTCCCAAAAGTGGTTCGGTATTTAAGATTACCACTTTGGCTCCTACAATGGGTTGAAAAGTTTCCTTATCTACTAATGATCCACGAACCGTTTGTGTAAGATCCTGTGCTGAGAGATGAATGGAAAAAACAAATGCAATTAAAAGTAGTATCGCTCTCATTTGACAAAGATTGTGTTTTCAAAGTTAAGCATGAGGAGGTTGGAAATGTAAAATAGGAAAATTTATTTTTCACTTGGGTCTGGCCCCTTCCCGATCCAATCAAAAATCAAACAGTTTAATGCAATTAAATTCCAGGAGTATAAGATATCCTCAATGGGGATGGTAAAAAGACGAATGGATGAAAATTGTTCTTCGGAATACCACACAATTGGAGCATCAATAAATGAACCTGTTAAAATGCCATTCACGACTAAAAACGGAAGCAGGGAAATTAAAAATGTGAGCGGTAAAAACGGATATTCTTTCCTTTTACGGCCAATGTATAATAAGCTTACAAAAGTCAATCCACATACGGAAACGGAATACCACCCTACGTTTTCTTGCCAAATGATAAAGCTCATTAGTGCAAACACTCCCAAATAAATGAGAAAATTAAAGTTCATGAATTTCCATTTGGCAAAATAGTGTTTAACACAGGCGTAAATAAAGACACAAGCAAATGGAATTACAAAGAAAAACAGAATCTCCTCTATCGGAAGTTCAAACAATTCCCACCCTATCAGGTAATCCTCATTAAATCCCCAATATCCACGATGGGTAAATATCACATCCCAAATAATGAAAGGAATGCCAACCAGTAAGGTTGCTAAAAGAGTAGCTTTCCAATGACGAAAAAAATGAACTCTTTTGTCAAAACTCAACACCAGGGGAAAAAACACGGTGGACAAATCTAATATGAGATATAATCCTTTCAATTACCTAAAAATACTTAAGATCGAGAAAAATAAAAACCAAATGATATATAACCACACTGACAACTTATTTTTTTCCTCCGTTTTTCGGAGGTAGAGCCAGGCAAATAAAAAGGAAAACAAGAACCAGCAGAAATAATTGTAAAAAGGAACCGAATCATTAATCCATGACCAAAGTCCGTAAGCAATAGCCGTTCGTTCCAAAACAATATCCATGGCAACAGCCAATATAGCCGCCAATAACGAACGCATTAAGGGACTACCTTTTACATATCGTGCAATATTTGCAGCTCCAACTACTACACCATACCAACAAGCACCAATAAAAATGGGTGTATCCATAATTGTAGGACCCATGGATGGTAAATAAGAGTACTCACCAAATAAATAGCCTGTTTGTACCCCAATTAGTTCAACTAAATATCCACCGGCGAAAATAACGGCAAAAACAAGATAAGTGAGTTGATGCTTCTTTTCCATTAACAATACCACCAAAGCACTTAGTGTTATAGTCACGTATGAAAGGTCAGGTGCTTTGTGGTTATAGATAAAAATCCCAAGGCCGATAAGATGGAAAAAAGCCAGAACGAAAGGCAGGTATTTTTTTAGCTGTTTAATCGTCATTGCTTTTGATTTTGAGTCATTAATTGATCAACAATCTTTGCTGATTTTAGTACTAACGGAATTCCTCCTCCCGGATGAACAGTTCCTCCGCAGAAATATAAATTCCTGTATTTTTTACTCACATTACCATGTCGTTGAAAAGGAGCGAATTTCCCATTAGATGATGCTCCATACAGTGCTCCTAAATAAGCTCCACTTTCCACTTCCAAATCCTCTTTAGTCCAGGTATCCTGATGCAAAATGTGATTTTCAATGTCAATTCCCTGCTTTTGGAGACGTTGAATAATATGCTGGCGAATGGATTGAATTTGCTCATTATTTGGTTGAAGACCAGCCGGAGTATTGACCATTACGAACCAGTTTTGTCCATCATTGGGTGCGTCATCCGGATTGATAAAGGAACTGTTATGAATATATATAGTAGGTTCGTCAGCCAATTGTTTTTTCTTAAACAGTTGGTTGAATTCCTTTTGATAATCCGATGAAAAAAAGATATTGTGTAAGCCTATTTCTGATGGCTTTTTATTGATGGCCCAATAGAAAACCAAGGCCGAGGTAGAGCGTTCTTGTTTTTTATATTTTCCGACCGCTTTATTATCTCCCAAAATGTTTTGGTAAAAGTTAAGATGATCAATGGCCGATACCACATTGACCACATCCCATGTGTTTTCATTGGAAACACACTGGTAAGAACTTCCTTTTGGGCTAAGCTGGATATTCGTCTGATTGAATAGAAAATCGATTCCTTCCTCTATGGCCAATTGATGCAGGGAGGTAACTATAGAACGCATTCCTTTTCGAGGGAAATAGGTTCCGTCTTTAAGCTCTAAACTGCAAATCATGCTATAAATACCAGACATTTCATAAGCGTTAGAACCATTATAAGTTCCAAATCGGTTAAAAAGTTGGACCAATTTGTCGTCCTTTAAATGCCGCTTATTATGTTGATTTAAGCTTCCCTGAAGCTGGCGTGACATGAACTTTGGTGTTTCTTTTAAAAACTCAGCTGAGAGAAAGTCTCTAAGTTTAAGTTTAGGCCGATCTATAAATAATTGACCAATACCATTGTATTGTTCATCGGCCTGCTGAATGTATTCTTCTATCGAAGCCAATGTATCTTTATCAAAATGCTGCTTTAATTCTGCCTGACGTTTTTCTGGATCGGCAAAAAAGGTGAATTGTTGGCCGTCTTCAAAAAAATAACGGCAATTTTCCGTGGTTTTATGGTAATTGAAATAAACTCGTGGATCTTTATCAAACAACCGAAAAAGTTCGTCAATTTGTTCGGGTAAAGTAAAAAGAGACGGACCTCTGTCCCAACGATATCCCTCCCACTCATATTCGGCTAACTTACCTCCTGGAGTTGGATTCCGTTCTAAGACCAATACCTTTTGCCCTCTTTTTTTCAATCGAAGTGCAATGGCCAGGCCTGCCAGTCCGGCCCCAATAACAACTGAATCATATTGATGGCCTAAACGTTCCATTTAATGCTTTAAGTGTTCGAGGTACTTCTCTAAGATAATCTTGAACCAGGCGGTGTACAAATCGGGCTGTTCCTGAATGTCTTTTTGAATAAAATCCATATCAGCGTACTTCCATTCCATCACCTCCTCGGCATTAGGAACTGGTGCGTTTTCATAATTCCCTATAAGAACGTGATCCAATTCATGCTCTATCAAATTGTTATCCAATTCGGCCTTATAAATGAATGAAAAAAGTTGTTCGGAGTTAACCTCAATCCCTAATTCTTCTTCTACTCTACGAGCAGCAGCCTCCTGAACCGTCTCTCCTTTTCGAGGATGACTGCAGCAGCTATTGGTCCATAAACCTCCTGAATGGTATTTGGTGTCGGCTCGTCTTTGAAGTAATAATTGACCTTTGGAATTAAAGATAAAAACAGAGAACGCCCGATGAAGTAAACCTTTTTCGTGAGCCTCCATTTTTTCCATTGTTCCAATCGCATTATCATCACGATCTACCAGTATTACTTCTTCCATTAATCTTCTAAAAATTGTTTGACTTCCTTTTTATAGGACGGACTCCATCCTGTACGATCGATGTGTTTCAAAACATAAGCTTTGTCTTCATCAACCTGTCCGTTATACCCCAAATAAGAAGGACTCCCATCTTGCACGCAAAAGCGAATGAATCGCATCTCTACGTTATCGGGTTCATATTCTATTGCATCTTCCAAATCTGCCGCACCATCATAAAAGTATTTGCACTTTGTTATGGGTGAAAGCGTATGATTGGCCCAAGTCATTACTGCTCCGGCATGATAAGCAAACATAATGGGACTATACTCCAGGGTATACCCATCTGTCATGCTCATTAAGTCTCGGTTGGCCTGCTCATCTTCTGCTGCCCGGGAAAATAAATCCCGGATTTCTGTCATTTTATCTTCAGTTGGTGCTAATAGTAAAAAAAAGGCGATCAACAACTTCATAAAAGATTCATTGAATTTTTCATGTACGACTTAAAGAACAGAATAAATTTGCGATTATTGGGTACTCTTATGCGTTTATCCATTAATTCAGCAATGGTTTTACGTTTTATCTTCGCCAGTAACTTGGTGTAATACACATAACTTACGTAAACTCCAAAGCGAGATGATTTAGGTAATAATAAAATTCCTACGTAGGCCTCTCTAAACTCTTCTTCTATTTCTTTTTCAATAGCAATTTTCGTTTCTGGTGTAAGACCTTCATCACCAATGTTAGGAAAATAAAGTCGCCCCAATTCTCCTACATCATCCTTTAAATCTCTCAGGAAGTTGATTTTTTGAAAAGCCGATCCCAATTTCATGGCATAGGGCTTTAAACGCTCATATTGTTCTTGATTTCCGTAAACGAAAACTTTAAGACACATGAGTCCAACAACCTCTGCTGAACCTAAAATATACTTTTCGTAGGTGGATTGATCGTATTCTATATCTCCCAAATCCATTTCCATGCTCTGCAGGAAAGTCTCAATTAACTCATGATTAATTTCGTATTTGTTTACCGTAAATTGAAAGGAATTGAGAATTGGATTAAGTGAAATTCCACGTTCGATAGCTATAAATGTATCCCGTCGAAATTCTTCTAACAAATGTCGTTTCTCATAACCGTGAAAAGAATCTACGATTTCATCGGCAAATCGAACAAAACCATAAATGGCATGTATATCGTCTCTGATAGATGGGTCTAAAAAACGAACCCCAGCATAAAAAGAGGTGCTATAGGACTTAGTCACCATCTTTGACGCCTTAACTGAATATTGATCGAATAAAGCTTTCATAGTTTAGTCATTAAGTGATTGGCAGCCAGCTGACCTGAAATCATTGCGGGAGGAACACCCGGTCCTGGAACGGTCAATTGTCCACAATACACCATGTTTTTTAATTTTGAGGTAATCTTCGGTTTTAAGTTTGCAGTTTGCTTTAAGGTATTTGCCAATCCATAGGCGTTACCTTTAAATGCATTATAGTCTTTTTTAAAATCCTCTATACAATAATCTCGCCGAAATAAAATGGCGTCAGAAATATCGCAAGAAGTGTGTTTGTGTATTCGATTAACAACTAAGTTAAAATAATGTTCTTTAATTTTCTCATCTTCTTTCAAATCAGGAGCAATAGGAATGAGAATAAATAGATTTTCCTTACCCTTCGGAGCTACATTCTCATCTGTCTTAGACGGAGCGCAAACATAAAACAATGGAGCCTCAGGCCAATTAGGTTGTTCATAAATTTCTGCTCCATGCTTATTCAAATCTTCATCAAAAAATAAATTGTGATGTCTCAAATTGGGAATTTCTTTGTCAATTCCGAGATAATAGATGAGGCAACTCGGTGCCATTTTTCGTTTTTCCCAATACGCTTCGGTGTACTTTCGGTATTGTTGTGGTAATAAGTTTTGCTCTACAAAATGATAATCCGCCGAAATCACCAAATTATCTGCCGAACATTCTTTACCGTTTATTTTCAGTTTTTCAACTTTATTCTCTTTAATGTCCAATCCATCCAAAGCGGCATTAAAGTGAAACTTAACTCCATTTTTTTTCGCGATTTCGTAAAGTGCATTGGCTAATGCATGCATCCCACCTTCAGGATACCAGGTTCCCAACTCCAAATCAGCATAATTCATTAAAGTATATAATGATGGAATGCGACTGGGCATTTCTCCCAAAAACAAAACTGGAAAATTGAGTAAGGATTGTGATTTTTCCGATTGGAAAGTAGACGCCACCTCTTTACTCACTGATTTTAACAAATTAAGTCGGAAGAAATATTTGAATACATCTGTATTCACCAACTCTCCCAATTTAAGTCCCGGTTGGAATAAGAAATTTTTAACTGCCACATCATATTTAATTTTCGCATCACTTAAAAATTTCTCTAGCTTCTTACCTCCATCCGTTTCAAAAGAATCAAACAATTGTTTCAATTCTTCTTTGGATGCTGGCACTTCCGTTGGATCTGAATCTTTCCAAAAAACTTTATAGGACGGATTAAGGCGCTTCAGTTTAAAATAATCTTCCCGATTTTCCCCTAAATCCTCAAAAAGCTGATCGATTAGTTCTGGCATCCAATACCAAGATGGCCCCATATCGAACAAAAATCCATCCGAGCTAAAGGTTCTTGATCGTCCACCGACCGCTTCATTTTTTTCATAAACCTCAACATCAAAACCGTTTTTGGCTAAAAAACAAGAAGCATACAATCCGGAAAGTCCGGCTCCAATAATTTGCGCTTTAGGCATTGTTTAAACTCTTTGACAAAATTTTACGTGCTGAGAAAATTCGGCTTTTTACAGTACCCATAGGTAAATTCATCTTTTCAGCAATCTCATGATATTTATATCCCTCGTAGTGCATTACAAATGGCAGTTTCAGGTAGTCATCCAATTTATCAATTAATTTCCAAATATGCTCAAACATCATTTGATTTTCGGGAGTGTAATAGTTGGTCTCTCCAATCATAACCCTATAATCTTCTGAATTGTAAGACATCATGCTATTGGACTTTTTTCGGTATGCATTGATAAAGGTATTTTTCATGATCACCTTTAACCAGGCTTTTAAATTGGTATTGGTTCTAAACTTATCGTAATTAACTAAAGCCTTTAATATAGTTTCCTGAGTTAGGTCTTTCGCATTGTCCTCATCTCTGGTCAACTTAAATGCAAAGGCATTGATCATGTCCGTCATGGATAAAATCTGTGTTTTGAATTCGAAGGCTGTCATTTTGTTTAACTTTTTAATTAATCTGTTAAACAAACTTATGGCGATTTTTCTTTTCATCCTAATTTTTGTTTAACTTTTTTAACAAAAGCCTAAACAAAATTAAATTAGAATATCTTCAAACCCTTGAATAGTGTTGATTTCGGCCGGAACCTTGCCTTTGAAATTTTTTATTTGAAATCCACCCACATAAAGCTTGCTGAGGTGAATTAATTCACTGATTTGTTGCATAATGCGAATAAACCGATCCTCTGAAAGTTCAGCAATTAAACTTGAAAAAAGGTAATCCGGTTTCACTTTTTCGACAATCATCTTCAAATCAGCATGTGGTACGCATTGTCCTAAATAATAGCATTCATAACCTCTTGACTTGAGAATATAGTAGTAAAATAAAAGACTGATTTCATGTCGTTCATGCTCGGGGAGGAAAAGAATAACCTTCCCTTTTGGGGATTCAGCCGTTGTTAACGACTCTATTTTGACAATAAAAAATTCCCTTAAGATATTGGAGAAAAAATGTTCATGTGAAACCGTAATGGTGTTCACCTGCCACAAAACCCCAACTTTTTCTAGAAGAGGAATTAAAATATTGCGATACAAGTCCTCAACACCAATATCATTTGCCAACTGATGAAGCGAATCATGAATTCCCTTTTCGTCAAGATCAGTGATGTATCGGATAAATCGTTCTACCTCCTGCTCTCCGCTTATATTTTGCGCATTAAGAATATTAGCTGCTTCCTCAAATATCTCTGACTCGCTCAATTTGGCAATTTTAGAAATTTTGTAGCCTTGATTGTAGAGTAGGTTTATGTTGAGGATTTTCTTTAAATCCTTATCTGAATAATAGCGAATATTCGTCTCCGTTCGCTTAGGGTTAAGCAAATTATACCGCTGTTCCCATATCCGGATGGTATGGGCTTTAATGCTGGTAAAATTTTCCAAATCTTTAATGGAATAATACGCCATGTTCTTATCCAAACAGCTAAGTAGCAACTTTGTTTAGCAAAATTAGTTTTTAATTCAACAAAACTTTTTCTAATCCTCTAATTTTTACCGACAAAAAGTCAACAAAAGGGAGAGATATCTTCGACGATTGGAAAAGCCTTATGGGATTCTCAATTCTAAGAACGATCTATATCTGATAATTTTTTATTTTTGAGACCCTGTCTATGGCAGAAGAGCATAAAAAAATAGCAGTAATTGGTGGCGGAAGTTGGGCAACTGCACTGGTTAAAATTTTGACCAGCCAGAAACATGTGATTAATTGGTGGATGCACAATGAGGCCTCTGCAGCGCATATTCTGAAGTATCGGCACAATCCCAAATACCTACAATCCGTTGAATTTGATTTAGAAAGAATCAATGTTAGTACGGATTTGGACGAAATTCTTCGTCCATCGGATATTATCATCATTGCAACACCATCTGCCTTTTTGCACGAAGTATTCTCTAAAGTCTCAAAAAACCAATTAAAAAATAAGACCATCTTTTCGGCAGTGAAAGGAATTATACCTGAGGTGAATGAAATACCTGGGCAATACTATCACAACCATCTGGATGTTCCTTATGACAACATTGGAATTATTTGTGGCCCTTGTCATGCTGAAGAGGTAGCACTTGAACGGCTTTCATATTTGACAGTAGCCTGCCAGGATGAAGATATGGCCGAGTATATGGCCAGTCGATTAGAGGTTAGGTACATTAAAACCACTATCTCGGATGATATTTTTGGGACAGAGTTTTCTGCCGTATTAAAAAATGTTTACTCCATTGCCAGTGGAATATGCTCGGGATTAGGATATGGTGATAACTTCCAATCTGTTTTAATCTCTAATGCCATTCAGGAAATTGAGAATTTTATTGATGAGGTAAATCCAATTCACCGCGACGTTAAGTCGTCAGCTTATTTAGGGGATTTATTGGTAACTGCTTATTCTAAGTTTTCCCGTAACCGAACCTTTGGTTATATGATTGGAAAAGGATATTCGGTAAAAATTGCTCAATTAGAGATGGATATGATCGCCGAGGGATATTATGCAACCAAATGCGTGGTTGAAATCAATAAAGAATATGGTGTAGAAATGCCGATTCTTGAAGCCGTAAACAACATCATTTACGAAAAAATATCTCCTTATATTGAGATTAAGCTGTTGAGTGAAAAACTATCCTGATTTTCCTATTCTTTCACACGTATCATATCAAAATCGATGAATTTTGTTTGAATAGACGCCTTAACCAATTGGTCATTTTCGTAAATGTATTTATTCTCCTTTCCGTCGGAGAATTTCACTTTAAAGACGTTTTCTTCTTCCTTTACTAATTTTGAATAATCACAAATTAGTTCTCCCCAAACCTTTGTCTTGTTATCTGGTTTTCGGCAAAACATCAATATCATGGAATGATAAATTTTGCTGAGATGCTCTTTTTCTTCTTTGGCTGTTTTAATGATGTATTTACTTCCTGTCCAATTAAGGCTCACATCATCCATTAAACGATTGTTGAGTTTATAAATCAGATGGTAATTGTCCAACACTCCTTTTTTAAAAAGGGCGTCCATATTATATTCTACTCTGATTTCCTTGAACAAAAAACGAGTGGTAATATCCATTACATAGGTATAAGCATAACCTTCCTGCTTTTTTTCCTCGGTGACAATGAGTTTTCCAATATCCTCACCATCATGAATTACCATGAAAGAATTGGTTTGCTTTGACCAAAGGGAAATTGAACTCCCCAGCAAAAGGCCTAAGAAAAATATTTTAGCCTTTTCCATTCTAAAAATTCCTATAAAACTACTTTCCCTCTTTTGTTTGAGCATCTAAGAAGGAGTTTGCATCATTTATGAATTTCACCTCTTCTTTTCCTTTTTCAGCTCCTCTTGGATATCCTAATTTGCCCAAAGCTGTCAAATGAAACTGGGCCGTTTCAGGATCTTTATCTGTATTGAACAACCACACCGTTGGATAACCAGTTACCTTAAATGCTTGTTGTAATCCTTGATTTTGTTTCTTCAATTCAGGTGATTGCTCAGTTCGTTTTGGGAAATCCAATTCTAAAAGAATCACTTTTTCGTTCGCCCATTTGATAAATGCCTCTTTTTTGAAAACATCATGTTGCAATTTCATGCACCAGCCGCACCAGTCACTTCCTGTAAAGAAACCAAAAATTGGTTTTCCAGTTTCTTTTGAGATTTTATGGACCTCATCAAGATCTGTATACCAGGTTAGTTCTGATTCTTTTTCTTCTGTTACTGCATCATTTTCTACCAAAGAAACCAATGGAAAAAACAACAAAAAAATGGCTGATAGTGCGATAACTTTTTTCATAATATTCTAATATAAGGATATCTCTCCAACTATTAAGACGTTTAGGATGATGGAAAGTCTGTTAATTTTTTGTTAAAGTCTGAATAAAGGGCTTCTAATCCTTTTCATTCCATTCATCCAGAGCCTCTTCTTCCGACTTTTTTTTCTTTAAACTTCCAGCTTCAAAACGAATTACAGCCCATAGGCCAAATATCAAAAGTACAAAGGGATAAATGAAGAGTTCATTACTGAATACTATCCCCAATATAATCCAAACTACACCAACTGCTAAAGCCAAAAGTCCAAACCAGAAACCAATATCAATCTTCTCAAATAATTTCATCGTCCAATATTTCCTCCTTCTGCTTTTTCTTTTTTGGCTTCTTCAGGTCAGGCCATCTTCTGACGACAATTACTACTCCTGAAATAATCATAAAGAAAGGATAGATGAAAACGGCTTTTAGGATAATTAGTCCTAACAACAACCATATTAACCCTCCTAAAATAGCCATTAAACCTACCCAAATGTTCACCCTTAAACGGCCATAAATACGCTCGTTGGCTTCTTCAACCTTTTGGTCAAAAGTAAAGTTTGGACATTCCCCTTTATACTCTTCCTTTTCGTTGGTCAATGAACACACCAACCCTTGTTTACTAAAGCCTCTTTTTTGGCAGTTTTTACACTGATCGAGCTGGATATTGGACAATTGGAATGACATGAAAGTACTAAAGGATATTAATGATGATCTGCTGGAGCCTTAATTCCGGCCAAAATAGACACTTTCAATGTATTATTGTCAGGTGGGATGGTACAATAGTAACCTGCAGTGTATGCACAATACGGATTATACGCTAAGTTAAAATTAAGCAAAATCGTATCTGTATCCGGAATTTTCAGGTCAATGTATCGCCCGCCTCCATAGGTATCATCTCCACTTGTTGCATCTTTAAACGGAAGAAAGAGATAGTCTTTATACTCCTCCATTTCCCTTAAGCGTAAGCTTTGATAAGCTGTGAGTTCACACTCTACTCCATTAATTGAAAAATGCAATAAGGCATAAGGCTGGTAACTTTTCTTTGTTCCAGCCGAAGTTCCCATTATAACCGTATCAATGGTCGTGATTCGTTCAAACTTAGCTTCAACAATGTAATCCAAATTGGGTTTGAAAAAGCGATGTTCACTAAACGCTTTTCGTTCCTTTTTGGTTAAGGGAGACGTTTCTTTGTTGGAATAAAACTCGTTTAACTCTTCCTGAAACGCTGTTATTTCATCCAAATATTTTGCTGTATCCAATTGAGAAAAAGCTCCCAAAGAGGCCCAAACAAAGCTCAAAAAAACAAGAGTTCTCATGTCCTATTTTAGTACGAAGTTATCCGTACCAATCATAACTCCCTCACAATAAATTTGAGCTACGTAGTTTCCTTTTCCAATCTCAGAGGTTAATTTATGGAAAATACATAAATCAACTGATTGGTTTTGATAGTTCACCGTTTTCTTATCTGAATATAAGATAGACTGCCCTTTTTCGGTAGTTATCGTATTGGCATTAGACGAATAAAGAACGGAGCCATCAGGTGTTATAACCCGCATATAGACCGTCTTATTACCTGGCGAAGCAATTGAATTCTCACTTAGTGTAAAACACGAACGGATGTGTGTACAACGTGAAGCTTTAGATGTTTCTTTGTATGATCCACTACTCTTTTCTTTAATTCCCTCCGTCACAAATCCACTGGCAACTAATTTTGATCCTTTATTGACTTTGTCTGACAATTCAGCCTTTTCAATCGCAAGATTATCATGTGCTTTAGTCATATTATCCAAATCATTGGACATATTCTCTAAATCAAGCGTCAGTTTACCATTAGCTACATTCAATGAATCGATAGTACGGATATAATCTTTCATAATCGATCGTAATGTCTCCGTTTCTTTTTGCAATTTGTAAACCTTAGACATATAGTGCTTCTTGTCTCCCTTTACATCTTCCAATTCAGTTAAGAGACCTTGAATTTTCTCTTTTTGAGCAGCAATAGAATCATTTAACTCCGTATTCGATTCCTCCATTTTATCGTACATGGTAAGCATGTTCTGGAGGTTCATTTTTACGTCATCACCTAGCTCCAAGCCCTGATCATACATCATTTCATTGAGCTCTTCCATCTCCTGCTCTAATTGAGCTCTTTCATTCCCACACTCATTAATGGACTTATTCTTTTCTGAAAGAAGGTATCCTAACCATCCTCCTCCGATTAACAATAAAAGAATAACGAAGATGTAAAAACCATCTCGTTTCTTTCCCCCACCATTACCACCTTTGTCGGTATTATCAATGGTTTTAGAGGGAGGTGTAACATCTCTTTTAGATGTGTCGATTGCTGTTGTTCCTTCTACTTCTTCTTCGCTCATAACCTACTTTTTAACTGTTAATCAATTTTTCTCTCAAATTTTTCATGAAAGATGATGCATAAACAAAGTTGACAACCTCTTGATTATCTGTTTTAATAATCTGCTGGTTATCTCCTTCCCACCATTTTCTTCCTTCATTAATAAAGATGATATTGTCTCCAATTTCCATTACCGAGTTCATATCGTGCGTAATGACAATTGTCGTCATATCATACTCATACGTGATCTCTTTTATCAGGTTATCAATCACAATAGATGTCTTTGGATCGAGACCTGAATTTGGTTCATCACAAAATAGATAACGCGGATTCATTGCAATGGCACGCGCAATTGCAATTCTTTTTTGCATTCCCCCTGAAGTTTCTGCTGGGAGAAGGTGATTTTTATTGACAATATTTACCCTTTCGAGACAAAAATTAGCTCTTTCTCTTCGTTCCTCAACGCTCATATCAGTGAACATTTTTAAAGGAAATGACACATTCTCTTCAACCGTTAAAGAATCAAAAAGTGCCGACCCCTGAAAAAGCATTCCAATCTCTTTTCTTATCTCAATACGCGCCTTACGATCCATCGCTGAAAAGTTTCGGTCATCGTACAAAATAGCTCCACCTTCATCTACCTCGTGTAAACCAACAATACATTTGGTTAAAACTGACTTTCCTTGTCCCGAAGCTCCAATAATCAAGTTCACTCGTCCTTTATCAAAGCGTGCCGAGACATCAAATAGAATTTGCGTGTCGCCAAAAGTTTTGGATACGTTTCTTACCTCAATCATTTATAGTAGAATCAATTGAGTTAAAACATAATTTGCTAAGAGAATTGCAACCGAAGCTGCAACTACCGCTTTGGTACTCGATCGTCCAACCTCAAGTGCACCACCACGGGTATAGTAACCATAATAACAAGCAATAGATGTTATCAGGAATCCAAAAACCACAGATTTTACAAGAGCATAATACAGTGTGTGCCCCTCTTCATGCCAAAAGGCCTGAATTCCGTACAAATAAGTCTCTGTGCTATAAAATCCTGATTGAACACCTGCAATCCATCCTCCAATTAAACTCAAACACATTGAAATAATAATCACGAATGGAAAGAAGATTGTCGCTCCTAAAATTTTAGGCAACATGAGGTAACCAATTGAATTTACACCCATAATTTCAAGTGCATCAATTTGTTCAGTAACCCTCATGGTTCCAATCTCAGAAGCAATATTCGACCCCACTTTTCCCGCAATAATGAGGGAAATAATAGTAGGTGAAAATTCAAGTACTGTTGATGATCGGGTAATGTAACCTACCGTGTAATCTGGTAAAAGTGGGGAAGACATAGAAGATGCCGTTTGCAATGCAATTACTGCTCCCATAAATACCGAAAGGAAAGCTACCAAAGGAATTGATCCTACAACAATGATATCAGTTTCCTGAAAAAATCGTCTCCGAAAAACCGACCACTTCTCGGGCTTCGAAAAAACAGAGCTCATCATGAGAAAATATCGGCCTATGTGTTCAAACAGATTCATTCTGTTTGCTAAAATACTAATATTTTGCACCTCAGCTACAGGAAATAGCCTTCCTCTTTCAAAAACCTTTTTGACAAGTGGTAAACTGTTTAAATACGCCCTTATTTTTCACTAAAAAGGGATTAAATCCTAACTTTACCTTTTCACACAATTGCTGTACAATGGAACTCAAACTACATAAAATGCGAACTGCTTTGGACGAAGTAGTTCAATATCGTCTTAAAGCCGGAGAAGAAGAAATTCTCATGAACGACTTAATTGGACAAACCATTTCATTAAAGTTTGATGGAAAGACGCAATGTATGAGCTGTGGAAATTTTAGAAAGATTTTTGCACAGGGACATTGTTATGATTGTTTTACAAATTCAGCTGACGCCAGTCCGTGTATTATAAGTCCCGAATTGTGTGAGGGCCATTTGGGGGGAGGAAGAGATCCTGAATGGGAAAAAGAGCACCATGTTCAGCCTCATGTAGTGTATTTAGCGGTGGCATCTTCCTTGAAAGTGGGAGTGACAAGAGAAACTCAGGTTCCTACTCGATGGATTGATCAGGGAGCCAGCTATGCCATTAAAATTGCCGAAGTTCCGTATCGTAAACTGGCCGGAGATATTGAAGTTGCTTTAAAAGGAACTTTTACTGATAAGACCAATTGGCGTAAGATGCTAAAGAATGAAATTGGCGATTTTGATTTAGAAGAAGAAAAATGGCAGCTCGAAGAACTTTTACCAAACGATTTGTCGGAGTACATGACCGAAGATGATGAGATTTGGGAAATCAATTATCCCGTTCAACAATTCCCGGAAAAGGTAAAAAGCATTGGACTGGATAAACAACCTTATATTGAAGGTAAATTATTAGGAATAAAAGGGCAATACCTGCTATTTGATGAGGATAGAGTAATGAATGTTCGTAAGCACGAAGGGTATTGGGTAGATTTTAATCATTCATAAATTCTCTGATTCATATAATCATTGAAACCACCATTAAGGTACCATTGATTAATCTTTGATGGAAGCAAAAATCTCTTCACCGAATAATATCCTGAATCTTTGCCTATATAGAAAAAATGATCCGAATTCTTTGGAATGGTAAGATTAGAACCTATAAAGGTATAGATTTTATCGCCTTGAATATTATAGAGGTCGATTGTGAAATTAGACCGCTCCACGAAAAAGTATTTCTCATTAGGGGTGAACGTTATTTTTGGATTATATTCACTATAGCCCACTGCACTTTTGACTGTACTCAATAACTGTTGCTCCTTGTTTAGAATTCTCAATTCTCTTGAAAAGAGAAACATAACGTACTTACCTGAAGGACTTAGTTTAATTAAATCAACCGATTGATTCTTAGGATAAGTCCAAAGCTCATTACCATCATAATCCCAAGCTTTAATTTTATCATATGAAAACGAAGCAACCAAATATTCATTGCAGAGATCCCCTTGCTCCATTGCCCCTTTAGTGATTTTTTCATCCATTTGATAACTATTGAGGTCAATTGAGAATATCTTACCTCTCATAGTATATCCCACTAAATAATGGGAATTCAATTTTGTATTTTTAAACCGATCATACTCAAGATCAAACTCATAAAGAATCTCCCCATCTCTTCTTAGCACTACAAAATGAGAGCTATAGATATAAATTAATTTGTCATCCAGACAATATAAGTCGTGATAACTATCACTTGAATATTCGCCATAATCGGCCCAATAATTTTCTTTTTGTTCAAAAATGATTTTGGATGTTCCTTTCGTTTTATCCATCATCACTATATTCTTTAAAGAATCGAGATAAATGTATTCCAATGGTTTAATTTCAGTAAAGTGATAACCATTCATTAATTCTGATCTCAGCTGCCAATTATTTCCATCTCTCCAGTTTCTTGAAAGATCAATATTGTGTATAATCGTCCTCCTATTTCCTCCCTCCTTTATTCTTGCATAAACCACTAAATGGGCTGGAGGTTGGAAATCCATATGCAAATGATGTGGGAAATGAGGATTCTGCTGTTTTCCCTTGTAATCTAGTAAAGCTGTATCAATCAATGTATAATTCAGACTTGCTTCATCGTAGACATCCCACCGACCTAAACTAATACGATTACTATCTAATTGATAAACACTAAAGAAAGTAGATCTTAAATCATAATCACCATATTCCAATTCTTTTGATCGAAATACTCTGTTTTCTTCTTTTGCAGCCTGAATTGTTTTTTTAATCTTATCAGCATTGGGTTCCAGAATACCATCCCAATTCATTGCGACAACATTGTCATCTCCAACTTCCCTGGTTGAATCTAATACAACCACAAATTCACTTGATCCTTTTGGTGTGTAACCAATTGTCTTTTGCCCAAAAACATCATTTTCTTGAGCAGTTTCAACTGAGCCTATTAATTCTCTCTTATAATTATAAATGTAAACGTGGCTCTGGCCTACCAGAACTAATTTTCGGCTATCTGGTGAAACCATTAAAGGAACAATCGCTATATCATTTATCAATTCTATTTCTTTACTAAAATATGTTGGTTGAGTCACTTCAAAAACATCATAAAAC
Source organism: Flavobacteriales bacterium (assembly GCA_022361195.1). Taxonomy (GTDB): domain Bacteria; phylum Bacteroidota; class Bacteroidia; order Flavobacteriales_D; family Crocinitomicaceae; genus JAKSBJ01. The sequence continues at coordinate 10,839 of JAKSBJ010000196.1, read as the reverse complement.
AGATTAAAAAGTGTTCTTTTGGCAATGTTACTTTCAGGATAAGTTTGAATAGCCTCGAATGCCGTTTTCATTGCTAACACCTCTTTTCCGGCCTCTTTAAGTTTAGTTGCACTATAGGCCAATGCACTTGCCGCACTCTCTTTTTGTTGTTCAGTAAATGAATTTCGGATTTTGGCTAACTGGATATCCAGCTTGTTAATTTCAAGTCTTGACAAACTGTCCAAATTGCTCAAACTATCTAAACTGGTAAATGATAATTTCAATTCCTGCTCAATTTTCTTCAGCTTATTCGTTTCATCCTCCAAACTATCCCGAAAAATAGTAGTCATAATCTCAGTACGCTTTAAATCATACTGGCTAGTTAGTAGATCGGCATCAGACTGTTTTTTCAAAAAACTATTGTAACCGACAAAACTTAATGACATTCCTACAATCGTAGCTATCACCGCAAAAATAGAAATTCGAAGTCGCCTCTTCTGCCTGCTATAAGCAAAGGACTTTGTAATTCCTTCAATAATTTTTGCAGAAGGAGTTTGATTCTTGAATGCTTGCTCGTCCTCTTTATTGGGAGGAAGACCTTCGATTAAGGAGTACCAGTTTGCATCAAAAAGATTGTTATTTACATTTATTACAAACGTTTTTCGACCCTTAGGTTGAAATCGTTGAATTTCCTCTTCAATAGCAACAGAAGTTTTCGCAGCATCAGAACCAACAACAACCAACATACTAGATCTGTCTAAAGCTCTGATAACTTTCTTTGGAATTTCCTGACCGGCCAAAGTATCAAACTGATCAACAAATACAGTTAGCCCATGATTCTGCAATTCAATAGCCAGTGACAATGCATAGTCCATCGCATCTCGCCTTGCGTAAGAGATAAAAATATCTTCACCAAAAAAGAACCTTGAAACTGAAAAACTTCTCAAACTTTAACTGTTTTGACCTGCTGAATTATCATTTGAAAAGTGAATATAATTTTTTTACTCCTAATCCATTCAACAGTCCAATATCTCTTAAAGGAATTTAAACTGTTATGTACCGCTTTATTTTCCAAAGTCAAAATAATTGTCGAGATTTGGTTCTATGCGATTTTACAACGTCCTATTCTCGTATTTTTTTCTTGTTTTCATCCATACCAATTTAAACGCGCAAACAGCCTGGACTTGGACTGAATTGGATACCATGATTCTTGAAATTTCTAACAATGCAGTAACCGAAGGAACCGTTGGCGGAGAGACCTATGTTTATTCATTTGGCGGAATTGATTCGACTAAAATCTGGTCAGGAATTACCAAAAGATCATTTCGATATCATGTAGCAACAGATAGTTGGGAAGAAATTGCTCCACTACCTGCAACATTGGATAACATTGCTGCTGCAGCTTCAACAGTTAAAGACAAAATTTACATTATTGGCGGATACAACGTCGCTATGGGAGGAAGTGAAATATCCTCAGATGAAGTGATTATATATGATCCTGAAAGTGATAGTTATCTACCAAACGGAGCGGCTATTCCGGTTCCAATTGACGATCAGGTACAATGTGTTTGGAGAGATAGTTTGATTTATGTGATCACTGGTTGGAGTAATACAACCAATGTTCCCAATGTTCAAATTTACGATCCGGAGTTAGATAATTGGTCGGTAGGAACCGCGGTTCCGAACACCAATGAATGGAAAGTTTTTGGTGGATCGGGCCAAATAATTGGTGACACTATTTATTATTTCGGAGGAGCACATTCGGGATGGAATTTCCCAGCTACCAATCGATTCAGGAAAGGAGTTATTGATCCAGATGATCCAACACAAATTAGCTGGACTTTAGAAGAAGAAGCACCAAATAGTGGTTATCGTCAAGCTTGCTTGGTCTATGGCGAAAGCATTTATTGGGTTGGAGGATCCTCTACCTCTTATAACTATAATGGTATTGCTTACAATGGATCGGGAGGCGTAGAACCCCTGACTCAAATTATGCGATACGATGCTCAAAATGAAATTTGGTACGCCGGAGAAGGAGCACCATATAGCGTGATGGACTTGAGAGGAATTGCCCAAATTGGACCAACCTCCTGGATTGTTTGTGGAGGCATGAAAGAAGGACAAGAAGTTTCACGACGTACTTTTCGATTGGATTTTGACCCTGTAATTGGTGGTATAACAGATCAAAATGATCTCCCTTTTTATGTGACTGATCGACAGATTATCAGCTCAAACCAATTCGATAAAATTGAGTTATTTGATTTACACGGAAAATTGGTTGAAGAAGTTGATCCAACAACAGCACGAATTGCTAGCAGGGATAATGGCTTATTTATCTTAAAAGTAACTTTGGGAGCTCAAACAACTCATCAAAAAATTGTTCTCGACTAGTCTTTCTTTTTCCCTTTAAACATCTTTTGGTGCAATGCCCAATAATCGATGTAGTAGAGAATTTTCAATGAAAAACTATTGGTTGCCGGATTGTTACCCAACGTCTCCAAATTTTGGAAATAGTTAATATCTACTCTATCTGATGATGAGAAAATAGAATTTTTCCAAACAAAGGACAACTCTGATCCTGGAGCAAATACCCAACGGTAAGCTGCGTCAATAGTAAAGGCGTTAAATGCGTTGTTGTGATATGAATTTCCGTCTTCATCTAAACCAGTATAGGTGGTGGGGTCAAATTGTCCTTGCTCATTTAAGATGTAAAAGGAATTGTACTCAACCGTGGACCAATAATGCCTTAAGCGGAAGGTAAGTCCCATACGGTTATTAAAGGTGTACTCATAATTTACGGTATTGGTCACAATCCATCGATCACGTTTTGCAAAAATGGGATCTTCCTCTTCAAACGGAATTCCGTTCGTTCCCAAAGCAACTCCCTCCTCATTTTGCCAGTATTCCGGTCTAAAGTCCAAAATCAGCATCATACGGTCACTAATTCTAAGTCGAGGAGAGAATCTGAAATCCATTCCAAATCGTCCATTTTCATTGAACCATAAATAACCTAAGTTACCATCCAAAGCAAAAGTTTTTGAATAGTCCGAACTCCAAAATCCTCCCATAAAAAAAGACTCATCGTTTTCATAAAAACGACCGTCTACCCGAGGTTCAAAATAATCCCTATTCTTTACCGGAGAAATACCAAAATCAAGACCCGCTGTCATAAAATTCTGGAAGGTTCCACCTACATTAAAATCAACATCCCAACTACTAAAAGCTCCAGTTTCCTGAATAAAAAGTACGCTGGAATAAATACCAGACCAACTTCTGATCAATCGCCAAAATGGGGTGTAAACATTATATCGAATATTACCGCTAAAATCTCTTAAGTTGTTGTTTCGCTGAAATCCAAGATCATTACGATCGTACGTTTTACTTGATTCACCATAACTAACAGCATAACGCAACTTACCGGCAGAACGTCCTACACCAACTAACATAGAATGTCCGAGAGAGGTACTATCCAGATAATATTTTTGGCTTAGCGAACCTTTTACCGACAAATTGTATTGTTGTCCTTTTGTAAAAAGATTGGTCTCCAACCCCGTAACGTTTGCATCATAGGTGTGACCATTACGCATAACATTAGTATTGGTAAGAGTCACAGAAGAGTTGTTCTTGAGATTTTGATCTAACACAAAAACACTGTAATTAGATAACGGTCCGGTCTCTACTTCCCTACTCTCCCCAGTAATCGTATCCAGCAGTATCGCATTTTCCGTTGCTGTAATGGCATTAAACAAACCAATTCCCAAACCTTTTTTACTTCGTCCCGATAACTTAGTAGCATTAAGCAATTGTGTACTCGCCGGGTTTTGTTCAACCACCTCATTTTCTTCAAGCTGATCTTCCACACTCCATGAATTAACAGGCCTTCCCCCAATTCGTCGAGAATAAAACAAATCAGCCTTATTAAACAATTCTGTTCCTTCTGTAAAAAACTGCCGTCGTTCGTTAAAACGAACTTCAAATGGAGATAAATTCAACACCTGATTATCAAACTGAACCTGCCCAAAATCAGGAATCAAGGTAACATCCAGGGTAAAAGCGTCATTAATTCCATACTTCACATCCATTCCCCCATTAGCAGTATAGCCAGTAGTTCCGTTATAATTTTCGATGTATCCAGATACATAAGGTGTAAAGGAGAGTCTCAAAGGAGAGTCAATATTCTCAATTCCCTTCATTACACCCAATTGAGCTAAGAAATTAGGTCCCTGTGGATCTAAGAAATTCCAGTGAGAATGTTCACGGTGACGCCTAATATTTCGGATAAAATTAATCCCCCATTCCTGAACATTTTCTTTAGGGAAACGCAAGGCAGAAAAAGGAATTTTCATCTCTGCGATCCACTTATCCTCCATAACACTTACCGATGATTGCCAAACCGCATTCCAGTTTTCGTCAGAACTCCCTAACTGTTGTAAAATATCCTGCTGAACGCCAGCACTGGTTACATTGAATGAAAAACCAATAGTCCCGGCATTGTACGGATCAAAGGTTACACCAAACCAATCGGCGTTTCCTTCGTCATCCCGCTGTGATAAGGTGAGAGACATACTATCCTTATCATCATACAACACAGCACCAATGTAAATGGCATTGTCATCATAGGCGATTCGGACTTCTGTTTTTTCAGAAGAAGGTTTTCCTGTTTGGGGTATGTTTTGCTTAAAGTCGGATGCAATTTCACAGCTTGACCAAAAATTTTCATCCAAAACACCATCTACCTTTACCTTTTCATCAATGCGTTTTATTTGTATACTCTTTTTTTCCTGTGCATACAGAACCATTGAAGATAAAAGCGATATGAGGAGTAAGTAACGCAATTTAGTAAGCCAAATGAAAATCGGGTTCAAAGATGTTAAACATATCATTAAACCAAAAGTTAATTCACATAAAAGGTTTATAGCAAGGATAAACCCACTAATCTTCTTCTATTATTTTGAGAAAAACTTTAGGTTTTAGACGAACAAGGTTGTTCAACCATACACCTAATTTGCGCTTAAAACTTATTCTATCTCAGCGATAGGACAACTATTTGTCCAAATTAGGCATATCTCTGGTGAAAGCTGGAATACCTGTAACATCCATTCCAGTAATCAACAAGTGAATATCGTGCGTACCTTCATAAGTTACTACCGACTCAAGATTGGCCATATGACGCATAATTGAGTACTCACTCGTAATTCCCATTCCACCTAAAATTTGACGAGCTTCACGCGCAATTTTTAATGCAAACTCAACATTGTTTCGTTTACACATTGAAATTTGAGCCGAAGTTGCGCGTCCTTCATTTCTCAATTGTCCTAAACGATACGTTAAGAATTGAGCTTTTGTGATTTCAGTAATCATCTCAGCCAATTTCTTTTGTGTTAACTGAAATGCACCAATAGGAACATTAAACTGCGTTCTTTCTTTTGAATAGCGTAAAGCTTGATCGTAGCAATCCATAGCAGCTCCTAAAGCTCCCCACGCAATTCCAAAACGAGCAGAATCCAAACAACTCAAAGGTGCTCCCAAACCAGTTCGGCCAGGAAGAATATTTTCTTTTGGAACTTTAACGTTGTCAAAAATCAACTCTCCGGTAATGGATGCTCTTAATGAACGTTTTCCGTGCATTTCAGGAGCAGAGAAACCTTCCATTCCTTTTTCAACCAATAACCCATGAATTCGTCCTTCCTCGTTCTTTGCCCAAACAACGGCAACATCAGATAAAGGAGCATTTGAAATCCACATTTTGGCTCCGTTCAAAATTACGTGATCACCAGCATCTTTGAAGTTAGTGGTCATTCCACCCGGATTTGATCCGTGATCTGGCTCAGTTAATCCAAAACATCCTAAGAATTCACCCGTTGCCAATTTAGGAAGGAACTTTTGCTTTTGCTCTTCACTTCCATATTTCCAAATTGGATACATCACCAATGAACTTTGTACGGATGAAGTAGAACGTAAACCAGAGTCACATCTTTCCAGCTCTTGCATAATTAATCCATATGCAATTTGATCCAAACCTGGTCCACCATACTCTTGTGGAATGTAGGGTCCAAAAGCTCCAATTTCTCCTAAACCTTTCACTAAATGCTCAGGAAAAGCTGCTCTTTCGTAGTAATCTTCAATGATTGGAGAAACATTTTGTTTTACCCAATCTCTTGTTGCTTCTCGGATTAATTTATGTTCTTCTGTTAAAAGTTCGTCCAGTTGAAAATAATCTGGATGTGTATATAGATCGCTCGCCATAATCGAATATAATTTCAGAGGGACAAATGTATATATTAATGTATATATTTTAACATCATTCCCTAAAACTTGTTATGATTTAATCCGTATTGAAGGATTATGAGCGTGATCATTTTTTTACTGATCCACTCATTTCAATTAACTTTGCGTTATGAATCCGGAATTTATAAATAAGGTGTCGGCAATGAATGAAACCGAAGTCGTCGATAACGGTTTTGCCTACGTTTTCTGGATTTTGATGAGTCTCAATTTGATTGTTATCGCTCTGGTTAAAAGTCGTAATCCGGGTTATTTTCGGTCACTGTTTACCCTGAGTATTTTTAATCGCCAATTACTCAATTCGGCAAAAGAGGAAATTAAATTGGGAGGAGGAAGTGGTTTCTTATTAAGCTTCACCTACTTCAATTGCTTTGCCATCATTGCTTCTTTTTATCTCTTAGAGGAAATAAACTTATATAGCCTTCTTATTTTAATGATTGTGGTTATAGCCTCACTGATTAAATTGGGAATTATTCGACTCATTTCTTTTTTGTCACAAACATATTTGGGAACAATTGAGCACTTTTTTAATCATTTGCTTTTTTTTCAAATTGCTTCCTTGATTCTCACACCACTTTTAATCATTACATTTTTCCTCGAAAACGAATACAAATCGGCGGTTTATCTAGGCTTGGTATTAGTTGTAATGTTCATCATTTTTGTACGTGAACTTCAATCTTTGTTTAGAGCCTTTCAGGCAAGAGTTTCTATTTTGTATATTATTTTGTACCTTTGCACGCTCGAATTGCTACCGCTTATCTTGATAATCAAGACATTCATCGGCAGTAATACGACATTTTAACCTAAATGTGGCAGGATTTATGAGTGTAAAAACTATCTTAATTTCGCAGCCGAAACCGGAAAGTGAAAAATCTCCTTACTTTGATTTAGCTGAACGATATAAATTGAAAATCGACTTCAGACCTTTCATTTGTATTGAAGGAATTTCTACACGTGAGTTTAGAGAACAAAAAGTAGAATTGGCTAAACATACAGCAGTTATTTTAACCAGTAAAACTGCTGTTGATCACTTTTTCAGAATTGCTGAAGAAACCCGATTTAAAGTTCCGGATGCTATGAAATATTTCTGTATGTCAGAAGCTGTTGCTTACTACTTACAGAAGTATGTTGTTTACCGTAAAAGAAAAATTTTCTACGGAAAACAAAACATCAATGACTTAGTAGAAGTGCTTAAGAAGCATAAAGATGAAACCTTTTTACTTCCTTGTTCAGATATTTTAAGACAACGTATTCCAGATACTTTGACTGAGAATAAAATCAACTTCTCAAAATTGGTTTTATATCGTACTGTTGCTTCTGACCTATCTGATTTGGAGGATGTGTACTATGACCTTTTAGTTTTCTTTAGCCCTTCAGGAATTGAATCTTTATTGAAGAACTTCCCTGAATTTAAGCAGAACAATACTAAAATTGCTGCCTTTGGACCAACAACGGCCAATGCAGTAAAAAAGAACAATCTGCGTTTAGATATTCATGCACCAATGCCAAATGCACCATCTATGTCAATGGCCATTGAGCAGTTTATCAAAAATGGAAAAAAGAAGAGTTAAGTAATCACTTAATGAACTAGCGCCCCGGTTGAGTGGCGAACAAAAATTTTAAGCAACTCCTTAGTGAGTTGCTTTTTTTGTGCCCTTACTTCTCAAATCGAGCATACATGGCTTCAATATCGAACTTCACAAAACCTCGGTAGGCTTTACCATCCCAATTGGTGGTTGACCCCAATTCGATAATTCCAAGATTTCCTATTTCACCATATTCGATGTTGGTCAATTCCAAATGTGCTGGTCCATATTCAGGTTTCTTTTGGAAAGCCGCTATTCCAATCGTCGCTTTTTTGACGTTGATTTGATCTCCCGTTAAATGCGATCCATCCTTGGAAGCTAATCCGGTTAAGCAACCATCAATAGTAATGTTTTTCACCGTCAGATTAGATCGTTCTCCTGCTGAAATTCCTTTGTCTCCTGAATTGGTAATATTAATATCTTCAATTTCCACTTTACTTCCTGAAAAGTCCACGCAATCGTTACCAGTGTTTTCAAAAGATGAATGCGCAAAATAGCCTGAACAGAAATCGGCATCGTAACCGTCTCCCCAAGTATTCTTAATAGCAATGTGCCGTACATCAACCTGACAACGAATGGTATTTAATGCGTCCTCACAACTATTTCCATCAATTAGCAGATGTTTAATGAACACCTCCGATTCATAAACCGTCAACGCTCCTGTTAAGGTCCAGCCTTTATAATCCAACGCTCCCTGATTATACATCTCAACATGTTCTATGACCACCTTGTCAGGACCTAAAATTGTCACTCCCATCGAAGTTGAATCAGAAGAAGTAAAAACAATTTTTTCATCAGCAGTTCCCATCATGGACAGATTTCCATTTATAATTAGACCACCATTATTGACAATATCGATTTGTGTTCCTGCAGTAATGACTACATCATACTGTTTAGGAATAGAAACCAAACGATCAAGTTGATAATTTCCCTTTTTGAAGACGATCTTGCCTTCTTCTAATTTATATAAGGCTGAATTTGTGCTAAATGAACGTTCCAATTCATTTCTTGGATGCAGCCCTTTAGGTTTTGACCATTTAAATACATTCTTGGAATACATGGCCATTGGATCATTGTCAATCCGGTAAAAAATCTTCTTTGGCTTTTCACTTAAAGTCAAATTCACAGAATAATCCTGACTTCCATCCCAATACGCTTTCATCATAACGGGCTCATCAAATAGGATGATAGAGTCCTTATTTTTCTTAACCGAATAACCTACCAACTCCAAATCATTCAAATGGAAATTATCTACTTCTACCAAATAGTTAGCTGAATCAATTTTAGTTCGATAACAGTTAATAGCCAACTCCTTTATATGAAATTGGTCCTGATTAGGTTGAAAATCGTGCGGTTGAAAATCCAACGATTTGCCTTGATATTTTTGCTCAAAACCATCCCAAGAACTAACCATCTCATCATACCATCCTCGATTTGTATCAGCAATTTCGTAATAGATGTCTTTGTTGAATTGGAAATTCTCAATTTCATATTTCATCAATTCTTCATTGGCAATAATTTCCTCATTCAAGACATCAAAAACACTGTCCAGGTATTCCTTAGATGAAAAACGTCTGTAGCTTTCTAAATAAGCATTTCTAAATCCCTCATCCAATAAAACGTAATGATCCAGTAAAAACTCTCTAAACATGCCCGATTCGGTATGCTGCATTTTTTCCATTGCCAGTGGTTTTCCAATAGGCTTCACCCCGGGCTGCATATCAAACCCCACGTGCTCTAACCTTGCCGTTACTGGATTGTAATAAAACCTACGGTTGTGCCATGCCAAAGCGTGATGCACATTTCCTAAGTCCAATAATGCATAATATTTCCCCAACTTCTCTACATCAAAAATCTCTGCCGGATTTTGGTCGAGATTCTTATAACGTTCTAACAAAGTAGCTCCATTAAAAAATTGCTGACTCAAAGCATCAGATTTCATGGTTCGTCCCTTCTTAAAACAACTAATAAAAGAAGCTTGATAGTAAGGAAAACTTCTTTCTTGATCTACCGCTCTTCCATCTGCAACAACCGCCCAAAATCCAGACTCATCCATTTTAAGAATTGGTCCTTCTCTTCTATCTCTGCTCTCAAGTAGCTGCTTGTCAAAGTGCTCTTCTAAAGCATAAATCCCATGATTAATTTCATTAATGTCAACTGCGGTAAATTCATAACGAGTAGACAATAAACCTTCCATATCAAACAAACGATGCAAAAACCATTCATGCATATAATTTCGGGTTTTTGGATGTTGAATGGAGAAGGTTCTCAAGTTTCGGAACGTTCCTTTTTTATCGGTCTTAATTCGGTAAGAAGCTTTTCCACTTACAAGATGATCCACCCAATCACCCTTTAGTCTCATTTCAATAGGCAGAGAATCGGTTCCTCCTAAAATATAAGCACCTACATACTCTTTGTACTCTTTCTTTATGGTCTCATCTTTTAGTGCCTGTGAACGATAATAGCTTAATTGCTCAAAAGCAGAATCGGGAATGTAGATGTTTAATTTTTCATCTGCTGCTACATCAATGGGAGGTCGCTGTTCGTATCGTCGAATTTCAAAATTGTCAAAATAACACTCATGACCATTTGAAAAAGTATAAACCTTTAACTGATCAATCTCAGTATCGATTGAAAAACTAAGACTATGCTTCTTCCACCCATTTTCATCTTCGGCAAAATTTTCGTCGTAGGTTCGTAAGAAATATTCGGTTTGCCCCGTAACTCCAGCAATTAATGTTCCGTGTTTTAATTTTTGCTTTACTTGTACAGACACCTCAAAATATTCCCCTATTTGAACGTCATCCAGCGTAATGGAAAAGCCATATTTATTAACGGTATCCAATTTAAGACAATAGTCGCCTTCATAGGCAAATTCAGAAAATTGCCCATTCCCACCACTAAATTGGTGCGTCTCAGGATTGCCTATAAAAGCATCCTTTCCTTCAACCTTTTTCTCAGCTCCACAGGTATAAACCAAATGATCCGT
>JAKSBJ010000368.1 GCA_022361195.1 Flavobacteriales bacterium | reverse complement strand
CTAAAGTTTTCTGGTCTAGAATTTTTTGTTGAGATAAGTAGATTATTATCAATCTTTAAGTTTAGAAAGTACGTTTCAAAAACATTCCAAAAAGGAAGATGTTCATATGTAACAGATTTTTCCTGATGACTAATTTTATATAGTTTTAAAGATTCATGGTCAGTATTTCCATTAAATACTGACGTGTAGGCTCTTTCTAAATGAGTAAATCTTGCGGCTTCTGCGGTGGCCATGACAAAATTGTCAAAATCTTTGATGATATAGGTAGATTTCTTACCGAGCAATTTGATTCCATCATAAGTCCCTGGAGCATCGTCATATTTATATTTACCCTCAAATTGCTTATTTTCTTTTTCAGTAAAATCTAGCCTCTTGAAGTTAATTACTGCGGGGTTTCCATTTGTCGTATCAAAGGTCAAATCAGCTTTACAAAATCTAGTTTTAATTTTGGTTTTACTTTCTATTTCAAGTGTTCTAATCTTTTTAATAAGTTTTCCATAATTATTACAGTTATATAAGAACGTACTTTCTGCTCCTCCTGTCTTTGATGTTGTTGTAAGTATGAAGTATTCCTCATATTCATTTAAAGACTTCACGTAATCTTCAGGTTTAGTCTTAGTCTTAGTTCCATTATAATAATAATATTCGCTTGCTACCATTATTCCGAATTTTTATTCCCTACTCGTTTAAAAGTGGCTTTTCGGGGACCGCCATGTTTTGGTAAATGGGTCAAAAAGCCCTGCCTCCTATGTAACCCAAATCAAAAAAGAAGGAGGCAGGGAATAGAGTGATTTCTGGAATGAAATCACGGCACAGCTCAATTATGATTGATGAGGGTGTTTGCCGAATCCTCCGAACTGTGAACTTTGTTCTTCAACTTTTTCAACCTCGGAGTTAATTATGCCAAAACCTCCTTGAGGTGAGTTTGGAAGATCAATAAAGTACATCCAGTGTTCTCCTTCGGCGTAAGCCATGGCAAAGGAGAAATTACCGTCTAAATTGTGGTCAAACTCGAATGAATTACCACTGTTTTGGAACCAGCATCCCATTTCTTCTTCGTCTTCATCTGCTTCAGAGAAAATAGCCTCATGAAGAACTTCATTTTCGGCATCCAATGTATAAAGGCATTGTTCTGTATCATAACTCATGGCCATATAATGAGTTTGGTCAGTGTCTGCTCCTTTTACCAGTAATGAACCACTAAAAACAAACTCTCCTTCACGAGAAATGAACTGATATAAGCGGTTAGGATCATCAATGTCTCGGAAATAAAGGCAATCATCAGTTGATGTACGGAACATGCTTAAGGTAGAAAGCTGAGCGTTTTTTGGAATGTTCAAAATCTTAACCTCTCGTTGATAGTTGTAAGTATCTCCGTTGTAAGGAAATTGATAGAGGGTATTGCTTGAACTAAGGCAGGAAAGGCAAAAATTTTCACCGTAAGCCATCACTGCTAATGTATTCCAATCCGCATCTTCTGGGGCATTGGTAATTTCAAAATCGTAGTTATAACGAAATGTTTTACTGGCTACGTCCAGTGTATAAACTTTAAGTTTCATAAAAAAATGGTTTGAGTTTTTTGGATTGTGGGATGTAAAACTGTTTTGAATTTGGTCTTTGAAAAATGGTTGAAAATGAAGGGATCAACTCCCTGAGTTTACCAAACCAAACGGGCTTTACTAAACCACACTTTTAACCAAATAATCATTAATGCGTAAAAACGATTCGGCCGGATCACCCGACTCAAAAGTGATGTCAATGGTGGCAGTAGATTGAGACTTGCTAAATAGTCCACCTCCGGTATTCAAGTCGATTGAAGGGGCTTTTGGACCATCTCCATCTTCATCATTGAGTTTAATTTTTCCTAAAGCGGCTTTAAAAGAAACCTTGAGCTCTTTTATTTTGATGGCCGAGGGGGGTAATAAGCTCATTAATGGAACCTGAAGGGTTACCATATCCTCCGGATCGTCATCCGGGTCGAGAGTAGGAACTTGTAATTCTTGTGTAATTGGTTTTCCCTCTTCATCAAAATATTTCCCCAATTGATGAATGTGTTGCTCTTCGGTTAATTCTTGTGCTTTAAGAGCGGCATTGTGAATAGCCTGTAGTAATTGATCAAATCGTTGTTGTGCCATGATTAATTAAGTTTTTGGTTGTTAGTTTTAATCTTATTTAGGTTGAGCGTCGAGCACTTTTCCATTCAGGTCAATCAATTTTGCATCACCTGTTTTTTCGCCCTTTTCATCCATTTCGTACTGGCTGATCATTTTTGGTGCAGCAGATTGATTCATCATGTCCAGGATTCTGGATAATCCCTCTGGTGTTCCCATGTTTTGTGCGTTAATTTCGATGTGGTATTTGGCCGAACTATCGCTTGATCGGGTACTTTCGGATTTTGAAGAAACCGAACCGGTAATGTTGACATCAAAACCAACCGGGCCAAGTATTCCTTTAACTGTGCTATTTGTTGCAGCTTCTTTCTCTTTATTGACTTTTGAAGCCGTTGAGTTTTTGACTTCCATGTCAAAGGTGATATCGACATTGTTCACTTGTAAATTTGGAATTGGAACAATGGCCAAAATGGGGACTTCAATTTTGACAACTTCTATAGTTGGTTTTCCTTCTTCATTTTTTCCAGGTTTTTCATAAGAAAAATCCACCATTCGGGGGTGACGTGTAATTTCTTTCTCACCTCCGACTTCTTTTATTTCTGTATCAAAACCTACATCATTAATAAAGTTGGCTGTGGCTTTTGCCATTAAAACGTTGGCATCGCAGGCAGCCTTTAGCGGTCCCCCGATCAAAACTTCCATCGGAAGTCCTTTAAATTGATTTGCGATTGATTGCTGTTCTGTACTCATTGTGTTTAGATTTAATTGTTATAGTTTGGTTAAAAGTCTTTTTCTTCTAAGAGGGTGTAGGTAAAGGAATTGCCATTTAGTTCTTTACTTTTTTCACAGATATCCATAAAGAAGTTGAAATCGGCTACTTTTTGAAAAACCTGGCATCCGGCTGACCATTTTTCAACAACTGTTGACTGACCTGATGCATTACTTCTGTGAATGTTGATTCCAAAAATTCCTTCGTAGACTTGACCTCCCGTGTCGATATTCTTATCACGGTTGTTGTCTCGCCACACTTTTAAATCACTTTTTTGTTTTAAAGCTTTGTATTTTCCCTGATGCAAGCCAATAGCATGTGAACCTCTGTATTGTCCCGGAACAAGAATTGCTGTACCATTTACGTTCATTGGATTTTTTAACCAATAAGCTCCCGGATCAGTTGTAATTGGAAATTCATGAACCTTAAGTTCTCCTCCCTGTTCCTCCCGATAAATCAGGTATAAATGATCATCAAATGAATTGGAAATTTTGTTATTGCTGCGAATGCCAATAATGTTAAGATTGTAGGCTTTTTGATTCTTGTCGAAGAATAAATATCCCTTTTTTTGGAGGACTTCCCTGATTTGCTGTAATGTGTATTTCATTGTTTTAGAATTGAAAACTGACGGCATGCTGTCGGTCATTTGTTATTGCAATTCTACTCTCAAAATCAGCTGGCTTTTTTGAAAATGATATGGTTGAAATAAGGGATGACATAACTGAAAAATTTTATGTCATGGGAAAAAGAAAAGGAGTGTAAAGGGTACTTAGTAGATCGATTTTGATATAAGTGATTCATGAGGAAATCATTACTTTCACTCAAAATATTAATCCAATACTTATGAATAATTCTACGCCTGAATTGATAGTTGAAGTACTTAATGTTCGGAATGTTAGTGGTTTGAGTGGTGACGATGTTCCAAGGTCGTTGTTTTTGGCGCCTCATCTTACGCTTGAAGAAATTGAAGAAAATAGAAAATTCAGATTCAGCTGCTTAATAGCAATCAGACTGGATAAGTTCCATTCTGATGATATCATAGTAACCGCAGATTGGAAACTGGGAATTTCAAGTGATCCAGGAATAAAAACTATGTTGGTCTCGATGGAACCGAAGGCAGAAGGAGCGAATTATCATTTGGTTCTGATTAAAGGGGACATAAGTATTAAAGATGACAGTCCTAATCAAACTGAATTGCCACAACAGTTTTTCTTTATTGAAGGAAGTACTAATAATATTTTGGACGATGGGCAAACTCTAAATAAACGAGGGACACTTACAATTGCTAAAAAAATTCTAAAATCAGATCCTCCACAATCGACTGATCAATCATGATTCGCTTTTGTGCGGTATTGAGTACCCTTTTTTTTCTTCTTTCTCAAGGATTTGCTCAGCGAAATTCCGAACAAACTATTCTAAAACTAAGTGCAGAGAATTGTTTGTACTGTTCGCAGTCAGTCCAAAACGCTCAATTTTTTACTCAAGAAGAACATCTACTTTATCAGGTTTATCACCAATTACATACAAATCTAGAAGCAGGTGAATATCATTCTGCTATGCAAAATCTGAATCAATGTTTTGCCCTAATTGAGGAAAATGAAAATGATGAGTTGCTATTTAATTTACTGGTGTTAAGAAGTACCATGTATGGCTTTTTTAAGCTCCACTCGTATGAGCTCCAGGATATGCAAAAGGCTACCAAAATAGTACCTCATGATTACCGATGGGAAGAGTATTTGGTCTATAATTATTCCAGTGCTTTTATCAATCAAAACAGAGTAGAAGATGCTTTTGAAGTTTTGCAGGAGTGGCGTTTTGATCAAGAGCATGATTCTACTCCCATAGATGTTTTACAAGGAAACTATTACAATTTGGGCGTTTGTTATCGATGGACTGAAAAATATGATTCAGCTCTTTATTTCCTGAACAAGAGTTTGATTTTAGAGTATGAGGAGAATGATTCTACCGGTATGGTTGAATGTTATATGGAGCTAGGGAATTTGTATTACGATCAGTACAAGGATGATTCAGCCATCTATTATTTTAAGAAGGCAGATGAGTTATCCAAAGCAGTTAATGACATTGACCTGATGCTTTATACCACTTACAACATGTCTGTTGTTGAAGAAAATGCTCAAAATTCGACAGAAGCACTAAAGTATAGAAAAGAGTATGATTCGATTAGAGACAGTTTACAGTCGCGCGATAAACTATGGGAAATGGCCCAGGAGGAGAAAAAGTTTGCAGTAGAACTGAAAGAAAAAGAGATCCAGATTATTGAACAGGAGAAGGAATTTAAATCCCAGCAGTTTATTGTTGAACGTAGTCGTAGAAATATCGTTCTGGGAGCAGCAGTTTTATTACTAATAGCGGTTGCTTTGATACTGTTCTTTTATCGAAAAAGTATTGCTAAGAATAAAACGATTGAATCTCAACGGCAGCAGTTGGAAGTATCCAATCAAACCAAAAATAAGATTCTCTCCATTGTTGCTCACGATTTAAAGTCTCCCGTAAATAGGATGGTATCCAATAATGAGCGTTTATCCCTGCATGTGGAAGAGTCTGCGCTGGAATCAAAATACAAATCACTCTTTCAAACCAATACCGAATTGGGAAGGAGAACCTTTCAAATGATTGATAACCTCTTGATTTGGGCACTTCAGGAAAATGATCAGTTCTATACCGAAAAAGAAAAGATAGATTTAAAACGAATGGTTGAGCAGGTAGTTTATGTCTATGAGCCTATGCTACAACAAAAAAGCCTGCATTTAGATTGTGAGGTAGATGAAAGAGCGGTGGTATACATGGATCGAAACTCTTTGAAAATAGTTCTGAGAAATCTTATTGATAATGCTATAAAGTATAGTACGGAGGGGGGCCGTATTCAAATTCAATCCGAATCAAATGAGAATGATCATGGATTATTAACCATTGCTGATAATGGACTTGGAATGTCCAAGGAAATTTTGACTCAGGTACAAAAAGCCTCCGTTTCTCCAGGAGGAATAGACGTGGATGGAAGAAGAGGGACAGGGATTGGATTAAACTTGTGTTCGAGCCTTTTAAAACAAAATGAGGGTGAAATGAGAATAGAAAGTGAAGAAGGGCAGGGGATAACTATAAAATTGAAACTAAAAAATTATGAGAAGAATTGAGGTATTAATAGTAGAAGATGAACAGGAAGAATTGGATGAATTGATTGAGTTTTGTGAAGACTCTGGTTATATTCCTCATCCTGCTAAAAGTGAAGAGGAGACGATAGAGCTTTTTCGTCAGAAATCAATTGACATTGCAATCCTTGATATTTATTTGGAAGGGAAGCCAAAGGGACTTGACATTGCACGAATGATTAGTGAAGCTGGGAATAAAAAATGTCCCGTACTCTTTTTAACCAACTCTCAGGACAGGGAGATTTTTATGAAGGCAAAAAAAATAGCTCCCTTTAGCTTTTTATTGAAGCCTTATACTCCTTTAGAAGTTGAGTATGCTATTGAATTGGCTGTTGAAAGACATATAGAAGAACAGAATCAGTTTGATTGGAATTCAAGTGCTGGAAGTGCAGTACTTGATCAGAATTTTTTATTGAAAAAGAGAGGTCGATTAGTAAAAGTGCTTCTTTCCGAAGTAGTATTTATTACGGTAGAAGGGCGTTATTGTAGTTTGATTACTGACCATGGGCAATTTTTGATTCAATCCTCTATGAATAACCTAATGGATCGTTTACCAAAGCAACTCTTTGTGCGGACACACAGAAATTATGCGGCAAATATTAATAGAGTTAAGGAGGTGTTCGTTGCTGATAATCTTATTGTCATGGATAATGATGAGACGGTTTTTCTCAGTAATTCGCACAAAGATTCGTTTTATGAACGATATCAATTGTTGAAGTAGGTTTTACTCTCCTAATAATAACAACAAATAATGAGCAGCAGACCAACTAAAGTTTTTTGATTCTAATCCTGCTCCGGTCATAGGATTGTAATTTTCACGAATCGGAATTCCTTGTTTCAAAATTCCCGCGGCATTGTGAAATAGCTTATAGGCTAGTTCATTAGCTTCTTCATGAAAACCATATTGATGGAGACCTTTAACCCCAAAGTGACATTGATCCAACCAATTAGGTCCGCGCCAATATCCACCATCAGGTTTGAACTTTTCATGATTGGCACTTAGTGTAGGAAGGGGTACATGCGTATTAAAATGGTCTTCCGCCATCATTTTATCCTTAATACTTTCGGCTTGTTCGGGAGTGGCACAATTGGCCCAAAGTGGAATCCATCCTTCGCATCCTTCAACCATAACGAATTCTTTCCCATCTATAGAAACGTCATAAAACCATCCCGTTTTTTCATTAAAAAAAGTGCTTTGAATTTGGTCCTTTAATGTTTCCGCTTCATTTGAAAATTGTTGAGCATCATCCTCTAATTCAATTACTTCTGCCATTTTTTTTAAATAAACTTTTTCGGCATACAAGTAGGCATTTAAATCTACACTTTCCTGATCCAGAGAATAAACTCCTTCAGCACTTTTCAAAATAGAGCTTTCATCAAATCGAACGGCATTGTCCATTCCACTTTCCCATTTTGCGGCCACTAAAGTTCCATCTTCCGAACCATACTCACATAAACCATCTTTATCATAATCTCTATTCACATACCACCACTTGTGCTGTAGTTTTATTTTTTGATACATCTCTTCAATGAAGTCAAGGTCATGATCTCTCAAATAGACTTCCCACACAGCCCATGCTGATAATGGAGGTTTGGTATTACGATAATTGTGTTTTTCAATTGAAGTATCCCTATAAATGCAGTCTGGAATAAATCCATTTTCGGTTTGGTAATCATACATCAATCGAATTTGATCTTTTGCCAGTTCTACATTATAGTGAGAAAGAGCTACGGCATGTTTCCAACTGTCCCAGGCCCAAAATCCATTGAACCAGATGTAATTATAGCTTGGAAAAAGTCCGGCATAAGTAACCTCTCCTGCCGGAACTCGCCAGTTATTTTGAAGTGTTTGCACCGTTTTGGCTAATAACTTTTGATAAATGGTGTCGGTCCAACTGGAATCCATATTGGAAACAAGACCATTTAATAATTGAGATTTTTCAGCTTTTCTATCTCCTAGTAAGGCCTGAAAATCATTTGCTCGATGTTCCAACAGATTTAATTCTTCATTTAAATCATATTCAGGAAAAATAAAGGTGCAGGCAAAGAGAAACTCCTTTTCTCCTTGTGGTTGGAGGATAAATGAATTCGCAGAAAAGGTATAGGATGAATCATTTATGTTAATTTCCGAGGATTCTTCAGATAATAAAGACAGAATACCAATGGCCTTTGATTGATCAGATTCAATCCGAATTTGATTTTGAAATTGTGTTAATTGAAAGGAATTGGGCCAAATGGTTCCATGAAAGGAAGGGGAGAGGGTAATGGCTTCGTTTTTATTGTTTGACAGTGTTGAGGAGATGATTACTGAGTGAGGAGAACTAAAAACTAATTGTTGTTTTAATTCAAGATCATCATTTTTTGAAGATTGCTCCAAATGACTGAGATAACTTTTTTGGCGATTGTCAGATGAATTAAACTGAATGGACTTTCCACTTTCATCTTTTGCTGAAAACTGAATCAAGGAAGGGCTAATCCATCGTCCATTTTCCTGTGTCATTAAAAAAGGACCGGAAAATCCTGCTGCTAAACTATCTTGATCAGAGAAACCAAAACCCATCCAGGCTCCCTGATCAGAAAATACCAGTGGATTTCGGTCGTAAGGGTTAGTTGGAGTTCTTGAATAATCTAAAACATTTTCATCTATGGAGATTGTTGTTTTTTCCTCTTCATCATTAGAATTTGTGTACTCTTCTGAGCCAGAACATCCCTGAGTTAGTAATGAAATTGAAAGAACAACAAGATAGGAAAGGGTAAAAAAATGGTGTGTTGATTTTGAGATTTTCATGAACAGTTTTTGGTTCGTGGAAAGATAGCTAAAATAGTTTTGGAGTGGAGTGATTTGAGCTATCAAGGAAGAAAAAGGGGGCAATATTCGCCTAAAATAACTGGCTTGAGTTGACAGAATACTCAATAAAGAGACTAAATACTTAAGTTTGATTATTCCTATTTAAAAAAAAGGATATCTTTCACTTTGTTTAAAGTACTAGACGAAGTGTTACTGTAGATGAACCTCACAAAAAGACAAAGAAGACATCAATTTTTATTTGTGCTGTTAATGACAGTATGTACACTTGTTATTTTACCTGGATG
>JAKSBJ010000074.1 GCA_022361195.1 Flavobacteriales bacterium | reverse complement strand
CCAACACAATTGCGAAAAATTCAGGGAGATATTTTTAAGGCTGAGGCTCTTTTACTGGGGCTTTCTGGATTACTTCCTGAGGACACTGATGATCCTTATCTACTTGAAATAAAGAAAGAATTTAGTTTCATGCAAAAGTTATGGGGACTAAGACCTCTAAATAAAGTTGAATGGAAGAGTTTTCGGATTCGTCCTTCGGGTCTTCCACCTATTCGTTTGGCACAATTGGCCACAGTGTTAAGTCAGAGCAATAATCTAAGCCGTATTTTGGATTTGAAGGGTATTGATGAGATTCAACGTTTATTTCAAGTACAACCTTCTGCTTTTTGGCAAGAGCATTACTCCTTTCAAAAGAAGACAAAAGCCAAATCTGCTCAATTAAGTTCGGCTTTTGTCGATCTCTTAATGATAAACTGTGTGGTGCCATTTATTTACGCCATGGGAAAACAACTGGGTCAGGAACAAAAGCAAAAAGATGCCCTGCAATTTCTAGAAAACATAAAGTCAGAGCAAAATACAATAATCCGAGGATGGAAGCAGTTGGGTTTTAAAGCAAAAAATGCTGCTCAAACTCAAGCTTTAATAGAGCTTAAAAATGAGTTATGCAATGAAAAAAAATGCTTATTTTGCACTATTGGAACCGAGGTATTACGAGAATGAATCTAATCCAGAAAATATCACTCTTTTTTGAATTGCGATCTTTTGGTGTAAGTGCTTGGTGGGCAAGACGTTTGAGAGTAGAGGTTTCCCGGGTGAGACTTTTCTTTATTTATTTCTCTTTCATTGGTTTAGGTTCGCCAATTCTACTTTATTTGATGATGGCCTGGGTTCTGGAGCATAAGCACATTTTTAAATTTCAACGAAAACGAAAAACGATCTGGGAGTTATAGATGTTATTGAATTATAAATATTTCGCAAAGGTCTATTATGCGATTTTCTTATTGTTCCTCATTATTTTAATAGGAACTATAGGATTCATGTTAGTGGAGGGCTGGACGTTTTTTGAATCCTTTTACATGACGATCATTACCGTTTCTACGGTAGGATTTAACGAGGTACATGGACTTTCGGATGCAGGTAAGCTGTTTACATCTTTCCTCATCATTACCAGCTTTGGTACTTTTGCTTATGCTGTATCAGCAATTACTGCTTATATAGTGGGAGGAGAATATAGACAATATTTTCATGAATATAAGACGATAAAACGGGTGGAAAAAATGGAAAATCACACAATTGTCTGTGGATTTGGGCGTGTTGGTAAAAGTGCGGCCCATGATCTGCAATTTTACAAAAAGGAGTACGTGGTTGTAGAACACGATACTTCAATTACAGAAGATCCTCAGTATGAAAATGCTTTTATTACAGGAGATTCTACGGATGATCTTGTTTTGGTTAAGGCAGGTATTTTAGATGCTAGTGCAATCATCACTGCTTTGCCAAAGGATTCAGACAATTTGTTTGTAGTATTATCGGCCAGAGAGTTGAACCCTAAACTCAAAATTATCTCCCGTGCTTCTAGCTACTCATCCATGCGTAAATTGAGAATTGCCGGAGCGGATAATGTGATTATGCCCGATACAGTTGGAGGTGCGCACATGGCATCTTTAATTGTAAATCCAGATGTAATGGAGTTCCTGGATTTGATTAAAGTTCAAGGAAAGTCAGCCATTAATTTGGAGGAAATCACTTTTCAGGAATTGCCTGAAGAGTTGCAATACACTACCATTGGAGATATTCAGGCACGCACTTCGGATGAAGTAGGTTGTAATGTCATTGGATATCGTTCGCCGGATGGAGAATACACCATTAATCCGCCAAAAGGGACAAAGATTTTACCCAATTCTAAATTATTTGTTCTTGGAAATCCGGATCAAATTAGAACATTGAATTCTATTTTTGGTATTAAGTAATGAGGTTACTAATTACAGGTTCTAACGGTCTTCTGGGACAAAAAATTGTCGACTTATTAAACAGCTCGGACATTCCTTTTTTGGCGACCTCATTAGGGCAAAATAGAAATTCAAAATGTCCTGCCGAATCTTATCGCCCCATGGATATTACCGATCTGGAGGATATAAAAAAGGTGTATGACGATTTTCAACCAACTGCCGTTATAAATACAGCGGCGATGACCAATGTTGATGCTTGTGAAGATGATGAAGTTAATTGTCGTTTAATTAATGTAAAAGCAGTTGAGTATTTAGCGCAGCAAGCAAAAAGGGTGAATGCACATTTCGTTCATCTCTCCACCGATTTTGTGTTTGATGGGGAAAATGGACCTTACATAGAAACTGACGCAAAAAATCCCTTGAGCATTTATGCTAAATCTAAGTCAGACTCAGAGGATCTTTTAATTAATGGAGATGATCCCAATTGGGCAATTCTCAGAACCATCATTGTTTTTGGCCAAGGAGAAAACATGAGTCGTTCCAATATTGTTTTGTGGGCAAAGGAGGCTTTGTCTAAAGGAACTCCCCTTTCCATTGTTGATGACCAGTTTCGGGCTCCAACCTGGGCTGATGACCTGGCTTATGCTTGCGTTGAAGCTGCAAAACGATCGGCCAAAGGTATTTATCACATTTGTGGCCCGGAAACTTTTTCGGTTCTTGAATTAGTGCAGCGAATAGCACGTTTTTATGGTTATGATGATAGCAATATAAAGCCTGTCTCTACCCAAACCTTAAATCAAAAAGCAAAAAAACCTCCTAAAACAGGTTTTATTATTGATAAAGCCAGAAAAGAACTGGATTATCAGCCACTTTCCTTCGAAGAAAGTCTGGGGAAATTGAGCGAATAAATTTTCTATATTTGTTGATCCCCAAAAAATCAACCTATTATAAATCTACATCAATGAAAAAACTAATCGCATTATTTCTCCTATTAAGTCCTGTTTTATCTATGGCTCAAGAAGCTGCCGAGCAGGGACTGGATCAAAAGATAGATAAGATTTTCGGAGATGCTACAGGTTGGTTTGTAAATGCAATTTTCTACATGATTCCCTTTTCGGAAAAAGTTCAGGTTCCGTGGGTATTGATTGTCTTAATTGCAGGAGCATTATTCTTCACTTTTTACTTCAAGTTTATTAACGTACGCGGATTTGGAACATCTATAAATATTGTTCGTGGTAAATACGATCATTTGGAAGATGACGGACATGTAGAGGCTTCTACTAATGAGGTGCATACAACTGAAGATGGAGATATTCCGGATACCATTCGCGTAGAGCAAAAAGGGGGAGAGGGAGAAGTATCCCATTTCCAGGCTTTGACTGCGGCTCTTTCCGCAACTGTAGGTTTAGGAAATATTGCTGGGGTAGCTATTGCACTTTCATTGGGTGGTCCTGGTGCTACTTTTTGGATGATTTTAGCAGGATTAATTGGAATGTCATCCAAATTTGTTGAGTGTACTTTGGGGGTTAAATACCGTGAAATTGGTCCTGACGGAACGGTTTACGGAGGCCCAATGTACTACTTGAAAAAAGGACTCGGAGGAAATTTCGGAAAAGTATTAGCTGTTCTTTTCGCAATCATGTGTATTGGTGGTTCGTTTGGTGGTGGAAATATGTTCCAGGTTAATCAGGCTTACCAAATGGTAGAGTATGTAACCGGTGGAGAAGAAAGTTTTATCGTTGGATACGGATGGTTGTTTGGATTGATCATGGCGATTTTCGTTGGAATTGTGATTATTGGTGGAATTAAGAAAATTGCGAATGTAACGGATAAGATTGTTCCTTTTATGGTTGCGGTTTATGTTATTGGAGCTATCATTATTTTAGTTGCTAATGCTGGTCTAATACCAAAGGCGTTCAGTTATATTTTTAATGGAGCCTTCTCGTGGGAAGGAATTGCGGGTGGTACTGTAGGTATCTTAATTCAAGGATTTAAACGATCAGCATTTTCTAATGAGGCAGGAATTGGTTCTGCGTCTATTGCTCACTCGGCAGTAAAAACAAACAACCCAGCTTCAGAAGGTTTAGTGGCATTGTTAGAGCCATTCATTGATACGGTTATTGTTTGTACGATGACAGCTTTGGTTTTAATTA
The DNA here is from genome assembly GCA_022361195.1 of Flavobacteriales bacterium. Taxonomy (GTDB): domain Bacteria; phylum Bacteroidota; class Bacteroidia; order Flavobacteriales_D; family Crocinitomicaceae; genus JAKSBJ01. Next base: position 41,682 of record JAKSBJ010000074.1, on the reverse strand, counting down.
CTTCCGAAATGGCAATGGGATCTGAGTTGATGGAATATGGAGTGAAAATTCAGAGTGATGCCCTTGGGGTGCAAGTAACCTCAAAAGCTTTTGCCAATACCATTAGTTGGTTCCCTTGGGTGCTAACAATAGCGGTTATTCTATTTGCATTTTCTACCATGATTTCATGGTCATACTACGGATACCAGGCTTGGTCATTCCTATTTGGAAGAAGTAAAATGGCCGGAAATGTCTATAAAATTATCTTCTGTATGTTCGTGGTAATTGGAGCAGCTGCTAGTCTCGGGTCTGTAATTGGATTCTCCGATGCCATGATTTTTGCAATGTTGGTTCCCAATATGATTGGTTTGTTCTTCTTAGCTCCTAAGGTGAAAGGCGAACTCAAAAATTACATGGCAAAAATCAAAGCCAGCAAAACTGCATAGCCACTCAGGTGCCTAAAAATTCGTTCATATTTAGCCGTAGCCAAAAGATTGGTGTGGCAGGTTTGAGCATTGCAGTAGTTGTTCTCATTATACTTTTAAATATTCCGCTTAAATCGGAATTGACAGATCCTATTAAACTGGATTCATCTCAGGTAACTTTTTTTGATTTTGAGTCAGATGAAAATGAAGAGGCTTCGTTTTCTTCAGGGAAAACAAAGCACGAAAATCCGCAGTTTGAAGACCGATCTAAAATAAAGCTTTTCAATTTTGATCCTAATACCTTAAATCAGGATGGATTTGTTGATTTGGGCTTTTCTGGGAAACAAGCTGAGTCTATTATAAACTATCGTAAGCAGTATGGTGCTTTCAAAGAACCTTCCGATTTTGGAAAGCTCTACGTAGTCAGTGAAAAAAAATACGAAGAGCTAAAACCATACATACAAATTGATCATCAGTCTTTTATAATTGATATCAACAGAGCAAGGCCTGAGGAGTTAGAACAAATAAAAGGAATTGGCCCCAAACTTGCAGAGCGACTGATCAAATATCGTGACGCTTTGGGAGGTTATTCAAATAAGGAGCAGATTAAAGAAGTTTGGGGGTTGGATGAGGAAACAGTAGGGGAGGTGCAAAATTCCATCGTCATTGATCAAAACAAAATTGACCGTATAAATGTTAATACTTTAAGTAAAAAAGAATTAATGGCTCATCCATATATTGATTTTGAAATGGGAGCACTCATTTTAAAAGAACGAGATGTTCACCAACTGGAAAATTTGGATTTTTTTGATGGACAGATTTCAGAAGAAAAAATAGAAAGATTAACGCCATATATAACCTACGAATGATACTGGAAGAAAGAATTAAAAAGGCCATTAGAGATGTGCCTGATTTCCCCAAAGAAGGAATAATCTTTAAAGATATTACCCCCATTTTGCAAGACGCTCAATTATGTAAGGATATAGTGGTTGATCTGTCTAAAAAGTTTTTAGAAATGGGAATTGAAGGTGTGGCTGGAATTGAAAGCCGTGGATTTATTTTTGGTCAAGCATTGGCCATCGAAATGAACGTACCTTTCATTCCTATTCGAAAAAAAGGGAAATTACCGTATCATGTAGTTTCTCATGCCTATGACCTCGAGTATGGTTCGGCAGAGATTGAAATGCATACGGATGCAGTTTCTGAAAATCAGAAAATTTTAGTGCATGATGACTTACTGGCAACAGGTGGTACAGCCGCCGCTGCAGCTGAATTGATTTTAATGCAGGGAGCCAGGGTAGAAGCCTTTAATTTTATTGTTGATTTGACATTTTTAAATGGGGAAAATGCAATCTCAAAATACTCGAAAAATATTATTACATTAGCTCGCTATTAAAAAAAAAATAATGAAAATTCAAGAGAATGAAAATCAGGCAATGATCCGTCAAATGGTGCGTGATTTCGCCGAAAAAGAAATTCGTCCCAAGATGATGGAATGGGATGAGGCTCAAACTTTTCCAGTAGAATTATTTAAGAAATTAGGGAACATGGGACTGATGGGAGTTCTCGTTCCAACCGAGTATGGAGGAAGTGGTTTTGGTTATTTCGAATACATTACAGTTGTATCCGAAATAGCACAGGTTTGTGGATCGATTGGTTTGTCCGTTGCAGCACATAATTCGTTGTGTACAGGACACATTCTTTATCATGGTTCTGAAGAACAAAAAAGGAAATATTTACCAAAACTGGCAACTGCCGAGTACATTGGTGCATGGGGGTTAACTGAAACCGGAACAGGTTCTGATGCCGGAGGAATGGCTACAACAGCTGTTAAAGATGGGGACCATTATGTTTTAAATGGTTCTAAGAATTTTATTACACATGCTATCTCTGGAGATGTTGCTGTCGTAATTGCCCGTACTGGAGAAAAGGGTGATTCGCACGGTATGAGTGCTTTCATCATTGAAAAAGGGACTCCTGGATTTTCATCTGGTAAAAAAGAAAATAAGCTCGGAATGAGAGCTTCTGAAACGGCTGAGTTAATCTTTAACAATTGCCGAGTTCATAAAGATAATTTGATTGGAGAAGAAGGTGAAGGATTTATTCAGGCAATGAAGATCTTGGATGGAGGACGAATCTCAATTGGATCATTGGGATTGGGAATCGCTAAAGGTGCTTTCAATGCAGCGGTTAAGTACTCTAAAGAAAGAGAACAGTTTGGTAAGCCAATTTCTCATTTTCAGGGAATTGCTTTCAAATTGGCCGAAATGGCTACTAAAATTGAAGCAGCTGAATTATTATTGTTGCAAAGTGCTGACATGAAGCATAAGGGTCTTAGAATGACCAAAGAATCTGCCATGGCTAAATATTACTCTTCTGAGATTGCAGTAGAAGTTTCTACTGAGGCAGTTCAAATCTTTGGAGGGTACGGATATACAAAAGACTTCCCGGTAGAAAAATTCTATCGTGATTCTAAATTGTGCACCATTGGTGAAGGAACTTCAGAGATTCAAAAACTGGTTATTTCACGAGAATTATTAAAAGGCTAGTTAAAAAATTGAGTTTTACTTGCTAAACGATAATTTTTGATTTATCTTTGCCGTCCATTTTAGGATTATTATAAAATAGAATTATGTTAATTATTCCATTAAAAGAAGGAGAAAGCATCGAAAGAGCGCTTAAAAAGTATAAAAAGAAATTTGAGCGTACAGGTGTTTTGAGAGAATTGAGATACAGACAACAATTCACTAAAAAATCTGTGGAGAGACGACAAGAGAAGATCAAAGCAGCTTATATTGAAAAACTAAGAAGAGAGGAAATGTAAAACATTTCTTTTTGATCGACGTATAATATTAGGAGTAAGGATAACCTTACTCCTTTTTTTATGTCATACGTTCAGGAATTTAAAAATTATCTCATTCATGAAAAGCGGTATTCAGAGCATACCGTTTTAGCTTATCAGAAAGATTTGGAGCAGTTTATGCTGTTTTTAGAACTGGAAGATGAGAATGAACTAGTAGAGGTAAGCCATCGTATGATTCGAAGCTATTTAGTTTTTATGGTGGAATCTGAACTGGAAAATGCTTCCATTAATCGGAAATTATCGACCATAAAGACTTTTTATCGCTTTTTAAGACAACAGGGAGCCATTCAATCTAATCCGGCTCAACGCATCAAAAGTTTAAAAAAGAAAAAGGCTCTACCACAATTCGTTCCCGAAACTCAATTATGGGATAGTGCAATTTTTGAGGAAGAAGAAGACGAATTTAAAAAATTACAGGTCGAGCTGATTTTTGAGCTATTCTATCAAACCGGAATTCGTTTAAGCGAGTTAATCCACCTTAAAGAGGTAAATATTTCTAACGGTCAAATTAAAGTCCTTGGAAAAAGAAATAAAGAACGAATCATTCCCATTTCAGTAAAACTAAACAGTTTAATTCTTGATTATCAAAAAATCAAGCAGGAAATGGAGCTGAATTCGGACTATTTATTGCTCTCTGAAAAGGGTAAAAAACTCCAACCAAAATTTGTTTACAACAAAGTAAATTATTACCTTGGTAAGGCAACGAACTTGAGTAAAAAAAGCCCACATGTTCTGCGACATACCTTTGCAACACATATGTTGAACAATGGTGCTTCGCTCGAAGTATTAAAGAAATTGTTGGGACATGTCGACCTTTCAGCTACTCAGGTTTATACGCACAATTCATTCAAAAAGGTGATGCAGATATATAATCAAGCTCACCCTAGAGGATCTAACTAATTTAAAAAGGAGGTATTTATGGATTTACAAGTCAATTCAGTACATTTCGATGCTGATACAAAATTAGTGCACTTTGTTAACGATAAAGTTCACAAACTAGAAACCTATTTTGATCATATCATTTCCGGGCAAGTTTTTCTCCGGTTAGATAAGTCATCAGATACCCTTAATAAAGTTGCTGAAATCAAGATCTCTATTCCAGGCAAGGAATTATTTGCAAAGAAACAATGTAAAAGTTTTGAAGAGGCGACGGATTTAGCTTGCGAAGCATTACGTAAGCAGGTAGCGAAGTATAAGGAAAAGTCTTATTCCTGATTCAAATTAAAATATTTGTAATTTTTGGCTCGCAAGTTGATTAACAGCTTGCGAGTTTCATTTTTAAAACAATTTGATATGAGAACATTAATTTTTTTGTTTTGTCTGACATTAGGCTTACCGGCAATGTCTCAAACTAAAATAGGTGGTATCGTTATGCCAAATGTAATTAAGGCTGGTGATGAGTACCTTAAAATAAATGGTGGCGGAATTCGTGAGAAGTTTTTCTTTGACCTGTATGTGGGAGTTCTTTATTTGAGAGAAAAATCATCAGATGGGAATGCGATTATGAATGCCGATGAACCCATGGCAATGAAATTGAGAGTTATTTCCGGAATGGTAGATAATGACAATTTTGAAGAAGCCCTTCGTGAAGGATTTGATAAATCAACAAAGAACAATATCGCTCCTATTAAGGACCGAATTGAGAAAATTATCGCTGTTGGATTCAAAGAAGATATCAAAACAGGGGATGTTTACGATCTAATTTACCTTCCAAATGATGGTGTTTCGCTTTATCGAAATAATAATTTTCAAGTAAAATTAAAAGGATTAGATTTTAAGAAAGCTCTCTTTGGCATCTGGTTATCAGATGATCCGGTAGACTCAGGATTGAAAAAAGCACTTTTAGGAAAATAATTTTTCAAAAAAGTGTTTGCCGTATAAAATTAGTTTTATATATTTGCACTCCCGTTTAGCAAATGCGGGAGTTTTTTAGTTCTTTTAATAACAAAAATTCGCCTCTGTAGCTCAGCTGGCTAGAGCAGCTGATTTGTAATCAGCAGGTCGTGGGTTCGAGTCCCTCCAGAGGCTCCACTTTATTTGGATTTAGGGGAGATACCAGAGCGGTCAAATGGGACGGACTGTAACTCCGTTGGCTTAGCCTTCGCAGGTTCGAATCCTGCTCTCCCCACAAATCTTTTTTCCGGGAGGGATGGAATCTCCAAGAAAACGTAGAGTGCGAATTATACATAATATTTAAGCGGGAGTAGCTCAGTTGGTAGAGCGTCAGCCTTCCAAGCTGAGGGTCGCGAGTTCGAGTCTCGTCTCCCGCTCAAAAAGAAAAAGGAGTAATAAGTAAGTCATCTTGTGACTCCTTTTTTTTGCTCTCTTCATTTTGAAGAGATTTATTAAAAGAATAGTGCCGGTGTAGCTCAGGGGTAGAGCGTTTCCTTGGTAAGGAAGAGGTCACGGGTTCAAATCCCGTCATTGGCTCTGGGGTGAGACAATGATTTTGAGCAAAGAAGGCATTGTGAGGTTATGGCATCATCCCGATTTTATCGGGGTTAGACATTGGCTCAAAGGAATAAGTACACACTTTAATAAGTGTGTTTTGGTGTTGTATAAATTTTGATATAAATAATAAAGTAAACAATTGTAAGTTATGGCTAAGGAAAATTTTGACCGTTCCAAACCACACGTAAATATTGGAACTATTGGTCACGTTGACCACGGAAAAACTACCCTTACTGCTGCTATCACTGTAGTATTAGGAAAAGCTGGTAACGCCGAGGTTAGAGATTTCGATACAATCGATAACGCGCCTGAAGAAAAAGAAAGAGGTATTACTATTAATACGTCTCACGTTGAATACGAAACTGCTAACAGACACTACGCACACGTTGACTGTCCAGGTCACGCCGACTATGTAAAGAACATGGTAACTGGTGCTGCTCAAATGGATGGTGCTATCTTGGTAGTAGCTGCTACAGATGGACCTATGCCACAAACTCGTGAGCACATCCTATTAGGAAGACAAGTTGGTGTTCCTCGTATGGTTGTATTCATGAACAAAGTGGATATGGTTGATGATGAGGAGCTTTTAGAGTTAGTTGAAATGGAGATCAGAGAATTACTTTCGTTCTACGAGTACGATGGTGATAACACTCCAGTAATCGCTGGTTCTGCTCTTGGTGGATTAAACGGAGAAGAAAAATGGGAAGGTACTATCCATGAATTGATGGATGCTGTTGATAACTGGATCGAACTTCCAATGAGAGAGGTTGATAAAGACTTCTTGATGCCAGTTGAGGATGTATTCTCAATTACTGGACGTGGTACTGTTGCTACTGGAAAAATCGAAACTGGTGTAATCAACTCTGGTGAAGAAGTAGATATCATCGGAATGGGTGATGAAAAACTTTCTTCTACTGTAACAGGGGTTGAGATGTTTAGAAAAATCTTGGATAGAGGTGAAGCTGGTGATAACGTAGGTCTTCTTTTGAGAGGTATCGAGAAATCTGATATCAGAAGAGGAATGGTAATCGCTAAGCCTGGTTCAATTACTCCTCACACTAAATTTACTGCTGAGGTGTATATCTTGAAAAAAGAAGAAGGTGGACGTCACACTCCTTTCCATAACAAATATAGACCACAGTTCTACTTAAGAACAACTGACGTTACCGGAGAAATCATCCTTGAAGAAGGAAGAGAAATGGTAATGCCTGGTGATAACGTATCTATTACTGTTAACTTAATCGTTCCTGTTGCAATCAACGAAGGTTTGAGATTTGCGATCAGAGAAGGTGGTAGAACAGTAGGTGCTGGACAGGTGACTAAGATTATTGAATAATAATCTCGAAGATAAATACATGCGAGAGAGTCCCGACTTAACGGTCGGGATATCCTCGCTTTTACGGGCGTAGTTCAATGGTAGAATACCGGTCTCCAACACCGTTGATGAGGGTTCGAATCCTTCCGCCCGTGCAAAAACAAACAGGTGTAAAAGCCTGAGAAAAAAATTACAAAGTGGCAAATATTATTCAATACATAGAGGAGTCTTTCAGTGAATTGGTACACAAGGTAACTTGGCCAACTTGGAGTCAATTGCAATCAAGTTCAATTGTCGTTCTAGTGGCATCAGTAATCTTTGCATTATCAATTTTCGTGATGGATTACATTTTTGGTATTAATATAAAATTTGGAGAAGCAGGTGACCCTGTCTATCCACTTTGGAGCGGAGTCTTAGGATTGTATTACGATTTGATAGGAGCTTATAAATAACTTACAGATGACGGAAGTAAAGAAACGTTGGTACGTTGTAAGAGCTATTGGTGGTAAAGAAAAGAAAGTTCGTGATTACATCGAGCTTGAAGTAAAACGCCATGGTTTAGAAAAGTTGGTAGGGCAAGTTCTTATTCCAACCGAAAAGGTGTATCAAATCCGTAACGGGAAAAAGATTAGTAAAGAAAGAAATTACCTTCCTGGATATGTGCTTGTAGAAGCAGCATTGGAAGGGGAAGTTCAGCACGTCATCAAAAGCGTTCCAAATGTGATCGGATTCATGTCGGCAGTTAAAGGAGGAGATCCTATGCCAATGCGAATGAGCGAAGTGAACCGAATCTTAGGGAAAGTTGATGAGCTAGCTGAGCAAGAAGAAGAAATGAACATTCCGTATGTATTGGGAGAAACTGTTAAGGTAATTGACGGTCCTTTCAATGGATTTAACGGAGTTATTGAAAATATTAACGAAGAGAAGAAGAAGCTTGAGGTGATGGTTAAGATATTTGGTAGAAAGACTCCACTGGAGTTGAACTACATGCAAGTTGAAAAACAAGGTTAAGATTTTTATAAACGTGTAGGAGCGCTACGTTGGTGTTATTAATGCTTCCCACCCTCGATTAACGCGTGTTAGTACTACAAAAAACAAACAAAAATGGCAAAACAAGTTGATGGATTAATCAAGCTCCAGATTAGAGGTGGAGCAGCTAATCCAGCGCCTCCTGTTGGTCCTGCTCTAGGTGCCAAAGGGGTTAATATCATGGAGTTCTGCAAGCAGTTCAATGCTAGAACCCAGGAGAAAGCTGGAAAGGTCCTTCCTGTTGTTATTACTGTTTACGGTGACAAGTCTTTCGATTTTATCGTTAAGACTCCACCTGTAGCTGTACAACTCATGGAAGCCGCTAAAATCAAGTCAGGTTCATCTGAACCAAATCGAATAAAAGTAGCAAAAGTTTCTTGGGATCAAGTTAGAACCATTGCTGAAGATAAAATTCAGGATATGAATGCGTTCAAAGTTGAATCTGCAATGAAAATGGTAGCCGGTACTGCAAGAAGTATGGGTATTACTGTTACTGGTGAATTTCCTGAAAATTAATAGTTATGGGACGAATTGGAAAGAAAAGAAAAGAAGTCCTTGCTAAAATTGACAAGGAAAAAGCGTACTCTTTAACAGAGGCTTGTGGTCTCGTTAAAGAAATTACTAACGCGAAATTTGACGCATCTGTTGATGTGGCAGTTCGATTAGGAGTTGACCCGCGTAAAGCTAACGAAATGGTTCGTGGAACTGTTGCTTTACCTCACGGAACTGGTAAGGATGTTAAAGTACTTGTACTTTGTACTCCTGACAAAGAAGCTGAGGCTAAAGAAGCAGGTGCTGATTATGTTGGGCTTGATGAGTATATCACCAAAATTAAAGGTGGTTGGACTGACGTTGATGTAATTATTACCATGCCTTCTGTAATGGGGAAAGTAGGGGCTTTGGGTCGTATCTTAGGACCACGTGGTCTTATGCCGAATCCAAAAACCGGAACTGTTACAATGGAAGTTGGTAAAGCAGTTACAGACGTAAAAGCAGGTAAAATCGATTTTAGAGTTGATAAATTCGGAATCATTCACTCAAGCATTGGAAAAGCATCTTTTGATTCTAATAAGATTGAAGATAATGCTAGAGAATTGCTTCAAACAATTGTAAAATTGAAACCTTCGGCGGCAAAAGGTACATACATTAAAAGTATTTACATGAGTTCGACGATGAGTCCTAGTATTAACATTGACACAAAAGCCTTTGTGAGTTAAATAAACACTCGATATGACAAAAGAGGAAAAATCACAGTACATTGAAGATTTGACAGCTAAGTTGTCTGAGACGGGTGTATTCTATTTGACGGATACTGCTGACTTAAACGTAGAAACTGTCAATACACTAAGAGAAAGATGTTTCAAGAACAATATTGAGCTAAGAGTTGTAAAAAACACTTTGCTTAAGAAAGCTCTTGAGCGTGTTGAGGATAAGAACTACGAAGAACTTTACGGAGTTTTGAGTGGTCCTACCGCAATTATGTTCTCAGAAGTGGGAAATGCCCCGGCAAGACTGATAAAAGACTTCCGTAAAAAACACGAAAAACCACTTTTAAAAGGTGCGTTTATCGAAGAAGCGATCTATACTGGAGAAGAGAACCTAGAGTTCTTGACTACCATCAAAAGTAAAGAAGAGCTTATCGGAGATATTATCGGACTTCTTCAATCTCCTGCTAAGAATGTTGTTTCTGGACTTAAGTCTGGAGGTAGCACAATTGCAGGACTTATTAAAACGCTTTCCGAAAGAGCGGAAGCATAGTATTAACTTAAATTAAAACAAAATAAAATGGCTGAATTAAAAGATTTCGCTGAACAATTAGTTAACCTTACAGTAAAAGAAGTTAACGAACTTGCTGAGATTCTTAAAGAAGAATACGGTATTGAACCAGCTGCTGCTGCTGCAGTTGCAGTTGCTGCTCCTGGATCAGGAGACGGAGACGGTGGAGAAGAGAAAACTGAGTTCGATGTAATTCTTAAAGCTGCTGGAGGTTCTAAACTAGCTGTAGTTAAGTTGGTTAAAGAATTGACAGGAAAAGGATTGAAAGAAGCTAAGGAATTAGTTGATGGAGCACCTGCTACATTAAAAGAAGGTGTTGCTAAAGATGAGGCTGAAGGTCTTAAATCTTCTTTGGAAGAGGCAGGAGCTGAAGTTGAAATCAAGTAAGACATACTTACAATTACCAGGATAGGCACGGCTTTTTTGGCTTGTGCCTACTCCTGTTTTATAGTTGCTTATTTTTTATAATTAAAACTTTTCACCTTGGGGACAAATAATAAAAATCAAGAAAGAATCAATTTTAGTAGTCAGTCAACGCAATTTGACTACCCTGATTTTCTAGACATACAGCTAGAATCATTTAGGCAATTCTTTCAGTTGGAAACAACACCGGAAAATAGAAGTGACGAGGGACTGTTTAAAGTATTTAGTGAAAATTTCCCAATCACAGATACCAGAAATCAATTCGTTCTGGAGTTTTTGGATTATTTTATTGATCCACCACGTTACACCATCACAGAGTGTATCGATAGAGGATTGACTTACAGTGTGCCCCTTAAGGCCAAATTGAAATTATATTGTACCGACCCTGAGCACGAAGATTTCGAGACAATCGTTCAGGATGTATATTTGGGTACAATTCCATACATGACGCCAAAAGGGTCATTCGTGGTAAACGGAGCAGAGCGTGTTATCGTTTCTCAGCTTCACCGTTCACCGGGAGTGTTCTTCGGACAAAGCCGTCATGCAAATGGAACAAAACTTTATTCGGCGAGAATTATTCCTTTTAAAGGATCGTGGATAGAGTTTGCCACCGATATCAACTCGGTGATGTATGCTTACATCGATAGAAAGAAAAAATTACCGGTTACTACACTTTTCCGTGCAATTGGATACGAAAGTGATAAGGACATCCTTGAAATTTTCGACCTTGCTGATGAAGTGAAGGTAACCAAAGCCGGGCTTAAAAAAGTTTTAGGTAGAAAATTAGCAGCGAGAGTGCTAAAAACCTGGGTAGAGGATTTCGTTGATGAAGATACGGGAGAGGTTGTATCAATCGAGCGTAACGAAGTATTGTTAGATCGTGAGACACTCCTTGAAAAAGAGCACATTGATTTAATTGTAGATTCAGGAGTTAAAACCATTATCCTTCACAAGGAAAATGTAAACTCTGCTGATTTTGCGATTATCTATAATACTTTACAAAAAGATACGTCCAACTCAGAAAAAGAGGCAGTTGAGCATATTTACCGTCAATTGCGTAATGCTGAGCCACCTGATTTTGAAACAGCTCGTAACGTATTTGAGAAATTATTCTTCTCGGATACTCGATACGATTTGGGAGAAGTTGGTCGTTATAGAATCAATAAAAAATTAGGTCTGGATACAGACATCGAGCAAAAGGTATTGACGAAAGAAGATATCATTTTGATCGTTAAGTATTTGATTGAGTTAATCAATGCGAAAGCAGAGATTGATGATATCGATCACTTGTCTAACAGACGTGTACGTACAGTAGGAGAACAGTTACACAATCAATTCGGAGTTGGTTTAGCCAGAATGGCAAGAACTATCCGTGAGCGTATGAACGTTAGAGATAACGAGGTGTTTACGCCAATTGATTTGATTAACGCTAAAACGTTATCATCTGTAATTAACTCTTTCTTTGGTACAAACCAGTTATCTCAGTTCATGGATCAAACGAATCCACTTTCAGAGGTAACGCACAAAAGAAGATTATCGGCACTCGGGCCTGGAGGTCTTTCGAGAGAGAGAGCAGGGTTTGAGGTGCGTGACGTTCACTACACACACTATGGACGTCTTTGTACAATTGAGACACCTGAGGGACCAAATATTGGTTTGATTTCATCTTTGTGTGTATATGCAAAAGTGAACAAATTAGGATTCATCGAAACTCCATACTGGAAAGTTGAAGGTGGAAAAGTTGACGTTAAAGGTCAGCCAATTTATTTGAGTGCTGAAGAGGAAGAAAGTAGAATCATTGCACAGGCATCTGCTGAATTGGATGGTAGTGGTAAGTTCGCGAATGAGAAGATTAAAGCAAGATTGGAAGGTGACTTCCCGGTTGTTGCTCCTGACGCTATTAGTTACATGGACGTTGGAACCAACCAAATTGCATCTATCGCGGCTTCGTCAATTCCATTCTTGGAGCATGATGATGCCAACCGTGCCTTGATGGGATCAAACATGCAGCGTCAGGCAGTTCCACTTCTTAAGCCTAATTCACCAATTGTTGGTACAGGTATTGAGAAATTGGTTGCGCGTGACTCACGTGTATTGATTAATGCTGAAGGTACTGGAGTTGTAGAATATGTTGATGCAAACGAAATCAAGATTCGATACAACTTGTCTAATGCAGATAGATTGGTAAGCTTTGATGGAGATTTGAAAACTTATGAGTTAACAAAATTCCAGAAAACAAACCAAAGTACAACAATTAACCTTCGTCCAATTGTTTCAAAAGGAGATAAAGTTGAAAAAGGACAGGTACTTTGTGAAGGGTATGCGACTCAAGCTGGTGAGCTAGCATTGGGACAAAACCTAAAAGTGGCCTTCATGCCTTGGCAAGGATATAACTTTGAGGATGCGATTGTAATCTCAGAGAAGATTGTTCGCGATGATATCTTTACTTCAGTTCATATCGATGAATATGCATTGGAAGTTCGAGATACAAAACGAGGATTGGAAGAGTTGACAGCTGATATTCCAAACGTTTCGGAAGAAGCAACTAAAGATTTGGATGAAAACGGAATTATCCGTGTGGGTGCTGACATCAAAGAAGGTGATATCCTAATTGGAAAAATTACACCAAAAGGAGAAACAGATCCTTCACCAGAAGAGAAACTATTGAGAGCGATCTTCGGTGATAAAGCAGGAGATGTAAAAGATGCTTCATTAAAAGCTTCTCCTTCATTGAGAGGTGTTGTTATCGATAAAAAATTGTTCTCAAGAGCAATTAAGGATAGAAAAACAAAAGCGAAAGACAAACCAATCTTAGCTCAATTGGATGCTGATTACGAAAAAGAAGCAGCTGAGTTGAAGTTAGTTTTGATTGAAAAGCTTTTGGAAATTGTTGGTGATAATAAATCAGCAGGGGTTTACAATAACTTTAAAGAAGAGATCCTTAAGAAAGGAATCAAATTCTCTCAAAAGAACTTGATGACTGTGGATTTCACAATTGTTAATCCTTACGATTGGACAGCTGACGCTGACACAAATAAATTAATCCAAAGAGTATTACATAACTACTCTATTAAAGCGAATGATTTATTAGGTGTATTTAAGCGTAAGAAGTTCCAAATCTCTGTTGGAGATGAGTTACCAACTGGTATCGTGAAAATGGCGAAAGTTTACGTAGCTAAGAAACGTAAATTGAAAGTTGGAGATAAGATGGCAGGTCGTCACGGAAATAAAGGTATTGTGGCGAACATCGTTCGTCAGGAAGATATGCCTTTCTTGGAAGACGGAACACCTGTTGATATTGTCCTTAACCCACTAGGGGTACCTTCTCGTATGAACCTTGGACAGATTTACGAAACTGTTCTTGGATGGGCAGGTGATGAGCTAGGAGTTAAGTTCGCGACACCAATCTTTGATGGTGCTTCAATCGATCAAATTAATGAGCATACTGACAAAGCGGGGGTTCCTCGATTTGGTAGAACTCACTTGATTGATGGAGGAACAGGAGAGAAATTCGACCAACCAGCTACAGTAGGTATTATTTACATGCTGAAACTTGGTCACATGGTTGACGATAAGATGCACGCACGTTCTATCGGACCTTACTCACTAATTACACAACAACCATTGGGTGGTAAAGCTCAGTTTGGTGGTCAGCGTTTTGGTGAGATGGAGGTTTGGGCACTTGAGGCGTATGGTGCATCAAATATATTGAGAGAGATTCTTACCATTAAGTCGGATGACGTAATTGGTAGAGCGAAAGCTTACGAATCAATTGTGAAAGGTGAAAACTTCCAGGAACCTGGAATTCCGGAATCATTCAACGTATTGTTGAACGAGTTGGCCGGATTAGGTTTGAACATCACAATGGAATAATTAGGAATCGATCTTTGTTGAACAAAAAATTATAAAACATGGCTTATAGAAAAGAAACACAACCAAAAAGTGCTTTCAATAAAATTACCATTAGTTTGGCTTCTCCGGAGCAGATTCTTGAGCGATCTCACGGTGAAGTTTTAAAGCCTGAAACAATTAACTATAGAACCTACAAACCGGAAAGAGATGGGCTTTTTTGTGAGCGTATTTTTGGACCGGTAAAAGACTACGAATGTCATTGTGGGAAATACAAACGTATCCGATATAAAGGAATCGTTTGTGATCGTTGTGGGGTTGAAGTAACTGAGAAAAAAGTGCGAAGAGAACGAATGGGACATATCTCATTAGTTGTTCCTGTTGCGCATATCTGGTACTTCAGATCACTTCCAAACAAAATTGGTTACCTCTTAGGGTTACCAACTAAAAAGTTGGATCAAATCATTTACTACGAACGTTACGTAGTAATCCAAAAAGGTATTGCTGAAAGACCTGACGGAGAAGCATTGGAATACATGGATTTCTTGTCAGAGGAGGAGTATCTTGACATTTTGGATACACTTCCAAAAGAAAACCAATATCTTGAGGATACTGATCCAAACAAATTCATCGCTAAAATGGGTGCAGAAGCATTGCATGATTTATTACAGCGTTTGGATTTAGATTCTTTGTCTTATGATTTAAGACACAAAGCAAATACTGAAACTTCGCAACAACGTAAGAAAGAAGCGTTGAAGCGTTTGCAGGTAGTAGAAGCTTTGAGAGATTCGCAAACTCGTGTTGAAAACAGACCAGAGTGGATGATCGTTAAGGTTGTTCCAGTAATTCCGCCAGAATTGAGACCATTGGTTCCATTGGATGGTGGACGTTTCGCAACATCAGATTTGAATGATCTTTATCGAAGAGTTATTATTAGAAATAACCGTTTGAAGAGATTATTGGAGATCAAAGCTCCTGAGGTAATCTTGAGAAACGAAAAACGTATGTTGCAGGAATCTGTTGATTCATTGTTCGACAACTCCAGAAAATCATCTGCAGTTAAGACAGAATCAAACAGACCGTTGAAATCACTTTCTGATTCCCTTAAAGGTAAACAAGGACGTTTCCGTCAAAACCTACTAGGGAAAAGGGTTGATTACTCTGCACGTTCGGTAATTGTTGTAGGACCAAATTTGAAATTACACGAATGTGGTCTTCCTAAAAACATGGCTGCGGAGCTTTTCAAACCATTCATCATCCGTAAGTTGATTGAAAGAGGTGTTGTTAAGACCGTTAAGTCAGCTAAGAAAATCGTTGATAAGAAAGAGCCAATTGTTTGGGATATCTTGGAAAACGTTCTAAAAGGACATCCAGTTCTCCTAAACCGTGCCCCAACGCTTCACCGTTTGGGTATCCAGGCTTTCCAACCTAAGTTGATCGAAGGAAAAGCTATTCGTCTTCACCCATTAGTATGTACGGCCTTCAACGCCGACTTTGATGGTGACCAGATGGCGGTTCACTTACCATTGGGTAATGCTGCAATTTTGGAGGCGCAAATGCTAATGCTTTCTTCACACAATATCCGTAACTCTGCAAATGGTGCTCCTATTACAGTACCTTCTCAGGATATGGTATTGGGACTTTACTACATTACAAAGCATAGAGTTAACTCTGAAGAAAAGGAAGTAAAAGGTGAAGGAATGACTTTCTACTCTCCTGAAGAGGTAATTATTGCAAAGAATGAAGGAAGATTGGATCTTCACGCTGGTATTAAAGTTCGTGCGCAGGATGTTGATGAAAACGGGGAAGAAGTAACTCGTATCATCGAAACTACTTGTGGGCGTGTCATCTTTAACCAGTTAGTACCTAAAGAAGTTGGGTATGTGGATGATATTCTTACTAAAAAAGCATTAAGAGACATTATCTCTAAGGTATTGGCAAAATGTGGAACTGCACGTACTGCTAAATTCTTGGATGAGATTAAGGATCTTGGATATCATATGGCCTTTAAAGGTGGATTGTCGTTTGTATTGGATGACGTAATTATTCCACCGGAAAAAGATGAAATGGTAGCTAACGCTAACAAAGAGGTTGATGAAGTAATGATGAACTATAACATGGGTCTTATTACAAACAACGAGCGTTACAACCAAATCATTGATATCTGGACACATACTAATACACGCTTGACCTCTAAGTTGATGGATCGTTTGACGAAAGATCAACAAGGATTCAACTCCATCTATATGATGATGGACTCTGGAGCAAGGGGATCAAAAGAGCAAATTCGTCAGTTATCCGGAATGAGGGGATTGATGGCCAAGCCACAAAAATCAGGAGCTTCATCACAGGATATTATTGAGAACCCGATTCTATCCAACTTTAAAGAAGGATTATCCGTATTGGAGTACTTTATTTCAACTCACGGTGCCCGTAAAGGTTTGGCGGATACGGCCCTTAAAACGGCGGATGCTGGTTACTTAACAAGACGACTTGTTGACGTTGCTCAGGACGTTGTTATCAACGCAGAAGATTGTGGAACTTTAAGAGGGTTGACAGTTTCTGCATTGAAGAAAAATGATGATATCGTTGAATCATTATACGACAGAATCTTAGGTCGTGTAACTGTTCATGATGTTAACAACCCTGAAACAAACGAGTTGATCGTTGCTGCTGGTGCACAAGTTGAAGAAGATGAAGCTGCTGCTATTGAGGCGGCTGGAATCGAAGAAGTAGAGGTAAGATCAGTATTGACTTGTGAAATGAAACGAGGAGTTTGTTCTAAGTGTTATGGACGTAACCTCTCAAGCAGTATGATGGCGGTTAAAGGTGATGCAGTTGGTGTTATCGCAGCGCAGTCAATTGGTGAGCCAGGTACACAGTTAACACTACGTACATTCCACGTTGGGGGTACTGCATCAAACATTGCTGATGAAACAAACATCTCTGCTAAGTTTGACGGAACACTCGAAATTGATGAGTTGAGAACAATCGCTACTAAAGATGCTGAAGGTAATGACGTAAATGTTGTTATTGGACGATCGGGAGAAGCAAGAATTTTTGATTCGGAAACAGGAGTTGTATTAATGACAGCGAATATCCCTTACGGATCGCACTTGATTAAGGCTAAAGGAAAGATTAAGAAAGGCGACGTAATCTGTAAATGGGATCCATATAATGCAGTAATTATCTCAGAGGTAAAAGGTAAGATCCAATTTGAGAATATCATTGAGGGTGAAACTTATCGTGAAGAAATCGATGAGCAAACCGGATTTACTGAAAAAGTAATTACTGAGAACAGAAGTAAAAAGAACATTCCTACGGTTAAAATTACCGACGCTAAAGGAACTGAATTAAAATCATACAACTTACCAGTTAGCGCACACATTATCGTTAATCAGGGAGATGTAATTGACGCTGGTCAGATTTTGGTTAAGATTCCTCGTGTTGCTGGTAAATCCGGGGATATTACAGGAGGTCTTCCACGTGTTACTGAGTTGTTCGAGGCAAGAAACCCATCTAATCCAGCTGTTGTTGCTGAGATTGACGGAATCGTTTCTTACGGTAAGATCAAGAGAGGTAACAGAGAGATCATTATTGAGTCGAAAACAGGAGAGATTCGTAAGTATCTAGTTCCACTTTCGAAACACATTTTGGTTCAGGAAAATGACTTCGTTAAAGCCGGACAATCACTATCAGATGGTGCGATTACTCCAAGAGACATTCTAAATATTAAAGGACCTACAGCGGTTCAGGAGTATTTGGTGAATGAAGTTCAGGAGGTATATCGTCTACAAGGGGTGAAAATCAACGATAAGCACTTTGAGGTAATCGTACGTCAAATGATGTTGAAAGTTGAAGTAAAAGAGCCGGGAGATACGAAGTTCTTGGAAGGACAGTCTGTTCATAAAGCAGATTTCTTTGAAGAGAATGATGGTCTATTTGGTAAGAAAGTAGTTGAAGATCCGGGAGAGTCTGAGAACATCAGAGCGGGTCAAATCATTTCTGCTAGAAAACTGAGAGACGAAAACTCTACCTTAAAGAGAAAAGATAAGAAGTTGATTGAAGCACGTGATGCTGTTCCTGCAACTTCAGAGCAAATGCTTCAGGGAATCACTAAAGCTTCCCTACAAACACGAAGCTTTATCTCAGCTGCATCGTTCCAGGAAACAACTAAAGTACTGAACGAAGCTGCACTTAACGGTAGAGAAGATTACTTACTTGGATTGAAAGAGAACGTAATTGTTGGACACAACATTCCTGCAGGTACAGGATTTAGAGAGTTCCAAAAATTGGTTGTCGGAAACCAGGCTGAGTATGATGAATTGACACAGTAAATAAAAAGTGATAATTTTAAGCGTCCATTGCTCCGGTAAGTATCGGAATCGATGGACGCTTTTTTTATGCAATAAAATTTTAAGTACGAAACAATCATCCTGTAATCAAAGGGATTTTAAATAAGATATTATGAGTGATAACGAAAATCATAACCCCAATCAAATAAACATTGAGTTACCTGAGGAAATGGCCGAGGGTATTTATTCTAACCTCTCTATTATTACTCATTCTCCAAGCGAGTTTATTGTAGACTTTATTCAGTTAATGCCTGGTGTTCCTAAAGGGAAAGTAAAGTCAAGAATTGTTTTAACGCCTGATAACGCTAAAAAACTCATGAAAGCATTGGAGGATAATATCAAGCGTTATGAGTCTTTACATGGCAAAATTAAAGATGTAGGAGGACCACAGGGAAAAGGAATTCCAATGAATTTTGGAGGACCAACCACTGAGGCTTAAACAAAGCTGTAAAATGAAAAAGTTTGGAGTGCTATTGCTTGTTATGCTAGCCTTTTTGGGCTTAGCTTTAATAAAGCCTTCACAGGAAGTTACTATAACCAAGAGTCCAACAGAAATGAAACAATACGAGATTAAAGAAATTGATTTTCCGGGTGGCAAGTACTATGGAATTAAGTACGATATTGCCATTTCAGATCTGGATTCGACTATTTATAGTGAAGCTTATGGAAAGTTGGTAGGAACCATCATGAAAAGTGGTTTGGAAATGGCTGGTATGCCAGTTAGTTTTGGGTTGGAATGGGATGAAGAAAATGGGCGTTGTGTGGTAGCTCCAGCTATTCCGGTTGTAGCATATGGAGATAAAATGGGAGAAGGAATAGAGACCTTTACCATTGAACCCTGCAAAGCTTTAGTGGTAGATTATTATGGGGAATATGATCAAACAGCCACTGCACATGAACAATTAGGTGCTTACGCTTTGGAACAAAAAGCGGAAGTCTCGTATGTAATGGAGGAATTTGTTACTGATCCTTCAACCGTTGAGAGTATGGATCAGTGTTTAACAAAGATCTATTATTTCATCAAATAATGGTTGCTGTTAATTAACAGCAACCTGATCCTGGCTCACAAGCCATTGTCTCCGGTTTTTGAGCGTAAACAGTTACACTGAAAATACCAATTTCACCATTTTGGAATTTTAATTTTTCTGCATCTGTGAGGTAACGATCCAAAATTTCATCCGGAAGGTTTACCACTTTCTGTTTTTGAACGGTAATTTCCGAAAAACCACTTTTTTGGATAATGGCCAAATAATCGTCACCTTGAATAGCCCCAGAAACGCATCCTGCGTACATTTCTGCATCGTTTTTTAGTGCATCTGGTAATTCACCCTTCAAAACCACATCTGAGACGCTAAAATGTCCCCCAGGCTTCAATACTCTATAGGTTTCGCTAAAGGCTTTTTCTTTATTTGGAACTAAATTCAAAACACAGTTACTGATTACAACATCAATGCTATTTCCTCCAATTGGCATTTGCTCAATATCACCTTTTCGGAATTCAACATTGTTAAAGCCCAATTTATCAGCATTTAATCGCGCTTTTTCAATCATAATATCCGTCATGTCCAGTCCAATAACCTTACCTGTAGGTCCAGCTAATTCACGAGCCACAAAGCAATCATTTCCAGCTCCTGACCCTAAATCTAAAACAGTATTACCTTCTTTGATTTGTGCAAATTCAGTTGGAATACCACATCCCAATCCTAAATCAGCGTCAGAATTATAGCCTTTTAGTTTTGAATAATCCTCGGCGAAAACGGCATAGTCAACCGTACAACAATCTCCTGCTCCACAACAAGAGGCTTCATTGACTTCTTTACTTTGGTTAGCAATGTCGGTGTATTTTTCCCGAACAATTTCTTTTAATTTTTCTCCTTTTTCCATGATGATGTACTTAGTGTTTTACAAAGGTAGATCTTTTTAATCGTAATTTTACGATTAAACTAAAAAAATCTCATTTTCAACTCGGAAACGGCCATTTGACCTTCTCTTAAAAGCCGTCTATCCAATATTTCCTTAAATTTAGAAAAAGTAAATGCATAAAGATGGCTAACATCCGACACCTTTTTTACATTGATAGTACGATCAATGAAGTATATGAGAAATTGTCTAAAATTGAGTTTATTCAGCAGTGGTGGACGCCGCAAACTACCGGAACTGATGAAGAAGGAGGTTTTATTGACCTCAAGTTTGGAGATAGAGGCTTTATTCAATTACGACCAACAAAGGTAAATTCACCAAATGAATTGGTTTGGGAATGTATTGATGCCCATCCTGAATGGCATGGGACTGTGATGGAGTTTAAGCTGGAAGAAGAGGATGGACGTAGCAAAATTTACTTTGTACATCGTGGTTGGAAGGAAGAAACAGAGTTTATGGGGCTTTGTTCTTTTAGCTGGGCACGTTATTTCATCAGCCTTAAAAATCTTTGTGAGAATGGACAAGGTGAACCTTTTAATCCCAATGTATGAGTGAATTAGATAAGAAGAGAGTAATACGGAATGCTTTTTCTATTGTTGGAGGAATAATTGCCGGAATTATTGTGACCTATGCTGTTGAGCGATTGAGTCATTCTTTATATCCTCCACCAAAGGTTCCAGCTGGAATGTCGATGGATGAAATGATGGCCATGTATGAGGGATATTTAAAAATTGCACCCACTGGAGCTTTGTTAATGATAGCATTGGCTCACTTTGCCGGAACATTTGTAGGAGTTTTGCTGGCTTTCCGTTTGCAAAAGGAGTTTAAATTGGCCGGAATTTTTGTTGGTATTATCATTCTGTTTTTTACGCTGGTAAATTTGTTTCAGATTTCGCACCCAATGTGGTTTGCAATTGTTGATGTATTGGCTGTATTAATTGGAATTATTATTCCGTGGAGAATGTTGAAGTAAGATGGAGAATAAAAAACGAAAGATAAACTGGAGAAGTATTTTTGCACAGGCAATCGTTCTGTCAATCACTATTTATACTCCGTTCTTTTTGCAAAACAGAAGTGAAGCAAGCAGGGCGGATGAAATGAATCGGATTTATAAAGATTATTTGGTTAGTGATTTAAAAACCGATCAGGATCAGTTGAATTTAACCTTTGCTGCCAATCAAATGTACATTGATTCAACATTGGTTATTTTATCGGATAAAACTGTTCCCGATTCAGCCAATTTAAAACGAAGAGCTCGAATAACATTGGGGTTGGGATTTGTTCATGGATTCTTTAGAACAACGGATGTAGAGATGTACATTAACCATTTTATGACACTGGGCAAGCTGGAAGACGTTCCGCTTTTACGTCGTCTCAATGAATTAAAGGTGACTTTTGACTTGATGGACATGGTGGATAAGAAACGTCTGGACATTGTTGAGCGTTTACACATGCCGTTATTCCTTAAGCACTATAGTTATATTGGTAATGGAGCTGAGCCAACGAATTTGGATTATTTTAAAACGGATGAATATCTCAATACGGTTTTTACCTTTTCTACTTTAGCACAGCAGTCGCAATCATATTATCAAAAAGCAAAAAGTTCTATCGAAACAGTGATTCGCTGTGTGGAGGGAGAAGAAGAATTAAAAGAAGATGAGGCTGCACCAGATGAAAATGATGAAGCCATGATTGGATT
This sequence comes from Flavobacteriales bacterium, assembly GCA_022361195.1. Taxonomy (GTDB): domain Bacteria; phylum Bacteroidota; class Bacteroidia; order Flavobacteriales_D; family Crocinitomicaceae; genus JAKSBJ01. The sequence goes on along the minus strand of JAKSBJ010000074.1, from coordinate 19,598 downwards.
TGAATATTCGATTGATTTTGTTTAGAACCGGATACCCATTACGCAGACATCGTCTAGTTGTTCAAAGCTCCCTTTCCAATCATTAAAGGACTTTTGTAGTTTTTCTTTTTGTTCATTGCATGGAAGATGAGAACCTTCTTGTAAAAGGCGTTTAAAATGTTTCGATTTTAATTTTTTCCCATTTTCACCTCCAAATTGATCAGGAAATCCATCGGATGAAAGGTAAATAGTGTCTCCTTTTTCCAATTTAATTTCGTGGCAACTAAATTCTGTTGCATGAGAGAAAGAGCCAATGGGTTGTTTATCTGCTTTTATGTCTGTCAATATTCCCTGACTAATGTGGTACAGTCCATTATTTGCTCCGGAGAATTGAAGTAGCATTTTTTCTCGATCCAGAACGCATAAACTAATGTCCATTCCATCTTTTACTTCTTCACCTGAACCCGAAAAAGTTTCCTGAACCAGTTCATTGGTTTTATCCAAAATCTTTGCTGGATTGCTTAATCCAAATTCTCTCACCGATCGGTTAAGTGCGTTGTGACAAACAACAGAAACCATTGCACCAGGAATTCCATGTCCTGTGCAATCAGCCACTGCAAAAATGACTAAATCACCCTTTTGTTCTATCCAATAAAAATCCCCTGCTACAATATCCTTTGGACGGTAATAAATAAAGGCATTTCCCAACAAGTTGTTCATACGATCTTCTGGTGGAAGTATGGCCTGTTGAATACGCTTAGCATAGGTTATACTATCTGTAATCTCCTGATTTTTTTGCTCTACTTCATTTTTTTGACGATTGATAATTTCGTTATCCTTTTTCTTTTGTTTGTTGTTTCTAAAGAGGAGAATTCCAACCACAATGGCAGCCAATAGTCCCAAATAAAGTAAGTAACGAAAATTAGCTTCTTTGTCTAATTGAGCCTGATTTCGGGCGTCGTCAACCTCTTTTTGTTTGGCAAAGGAAATGCTGTCAGCCAAATGTTCTTTTTCATACTCATATTCCAAACTTTGACGCAAGACGTTTTGCTTTAGTTCGTCATTGTAAACAGAGTCTTTCAAGCTGATGTGCCGCTCTTTCATGGCCAATGCTTCTTTATAATTCCCTTCTTCTTTGTAGAGCTTATAAAGTAGATCATAAGCTCCAATTCTAATATGAGCTTGACCTTTTCGGTTCGCAATTTCAAGAGCTTCAAAAGCCGATTTTTTAGCCTCACCCAACAGCCCCATCTCTTTGTATAGCTCACCACGGTTCACCATGTTAACAGCCATTGAAACCTCAGCATTGATCTCTTTAAGATAGGTGATACTCTGATTTAACATCACTAAGGCACTGTCCATTTCATCTCTGAAATAATAGATTCCGGCAATGTTATTGAGTGCAGAAGAGCAGATTTTATAATTCTCATGTTCTTCGGCAATTTTTAAACCTTTTCGGTGAAAAACCAAAGCGGTTGAATCGTCCCCTTGGTCATCATAAACATTCCCCATGTTAATGTACACTCCGGCCAGGCTATTAAAATCTTCAATTTTCTCAGATACTTCCCGAGACATTTCAAAATAGTTCAGAGCCTCTTCAAACAAGCCCTGACGGTAATAAACATTTCCAATAATGAGCTGGATGTCGGCAATATAAGCCTGGTCATTGATCTGCTCGGCCAATTCTAAACTGCTCAATAAATTTCCTACTGCCAGTTCATGTTTTCCCAATCCGGAATAAGCTCTTCCAATATTTCGTTTAGCCGTAATTTGAGCCTGAATGATGTAATCTTTTTCTGCTTTACTTACAGTTCGGGAGCCGAGAATAGAATCGCAAACGTCTAATTGTTCTTCAGCAATTTCAACTCCTTTAGCGGGAACCTCAGAATAAAGGTAAGCCGACCAACTGCTGTAAGCATCGATAAGTGTAGTATCATTTGGAGGATTTTTAATGATGTTTTGCAACGAATCAATCTCAACTTGAAACTGTGACGATGTTTGCGAAAATGCAAATTGACTTAAAACGATAAAAAGGGTAAACAAGAACTTATTCATGCAGCAAGTGGGAGTAACAGAAGGTTCTTAAAATCAAGAGTCTCCAACTAAAGTACGCAGAAATATTGAATTTTAATTATAAGCGTCACAATGCGGCCATTCTTTCCCCCACTTACCTCTTTTTGGCTTTCGTTTTCTCCCGCCTCCATCTCTTCCCATACATTTAGGACTTCGGAACAATGGAATTTTTAATTGAGCATAAATGTCAGTTCCGTAGAGGTTAGATTTAAATAGCCAACTCCCCAGTTTATCGGTTCCGATGGTTAAGAAATACAAGCGTAAGCTAAATCCAATTTGAGGGTAGCGGTATTCGTAAAGCGACAATGGTAAGGCTACATCCAGAAAACGAGTTTCGATTCTTGGGGTAAAGGCGATCCAACTGGCGCGTCTGGGACCAAATACTCTTCGTGTTGGAGGCACGCCTTGCATCCAGCTTAAATTAAGATAGAGATAATGCGGTAAGACATTGTAATCAAACTGAACCGAAAGTGCGGTTGGTAGACTCATCTTATGCGGTTTTCGGATCAAACCTTCATCCGGAGTACTCTCAGCGTCAATCAGTACATTTTGAAAATTATTCTGATCCACATCTACATCAGCATAATTAAAGAATTCATAATCTTCAAAATCATATCCAACATAATTAATGTTTCTTGGGTTAAACTTGGCATAACCCAAATCCAAAATTGAAATACCTAATTTCCATTTGTAGAAAATGGGTTCACAACCACCGCGTCGAGAGTGAGGATGATAGTGTCGGCAGTTTTTATACATTTTTTGATAGGTGAATCCCAAATCCAATCCCATTCCTCCTTTTAATGAAAATTCCGGATTAAAAGATCCCATCATATCTCCTGTTAAATTGTGAATGTTCAGCTGTACTGCATTTTGCACATTATAGTTGATTTCATTCACCGAAATCGCTGCTCCTCCCAGGGGAAAAATCTTTTTGAGTGAGAGTCCACTCATCATCATCACTTTACCTTTTTTCTTGAAGGTATAAGCATAGCTAAGTTGGGCTTGTCCGTAGCCTAGGACATTAACTCTAAATCGTCGTGTGGTGTAATCCGTTAAATGCTGAGGGGTGTATTGGGTAATTCCATTTTCAATGAACTGAGACATGACATTGTCCAATCGTCTCACATCCGCATAAACCCTTCCACCAATATGAATTCCAATGGCATGATCTCCGGTATTCCAAACACCAACGAGTGTATTGACAAAGGTGCGGTTATAAAAGTGATATTTGTTTCTACCTTGATTGTAAAGGATATCCTCTTGTCGCGGTCCACCACCACTTAGGAGGCTAATCATCGATGATTTTTGTGCATAAACAAAGTCATTATTCACATAAGCTCCCACATCCAGCAAATCAATATCCAGCCAGGTTTTAGCATCCAACATAGATGAAGGGTTAATTAAAACACTGTTGGAAGGTTGATAATTGCTATGAACCGCACCAAATGTTTCTTGCCCTTGGGAGGATGTGAAATACAGCCCCATGAGTAATATGAGCACAAACTTTTTCAGTAGTGAAACAAAAATTTTAAAGATAGAATAATTCGGTGATGGAGTGAGGGATACGCAATAATTTAAACGTGCTAATTGTATAATAAATTGTATGCCTACGTCTAAAAATAGATAAATGTATCTTTGTAATGTATGGTGAAACGGCTTACTTTCTTGTGTTGTGTGATATTGTCATCTTTTGGCTGGGGACAGGAAAATTTGACAATTATGTATTATAACATACTCAACTATCCCGATTCCAGTCCGGACAGATGTGATACATTACGCAAAATTGTACAGTATGTAAAGCCTGATTTATTGGTGGTGAATGAACTGCATACTGAAGCCGGAGCAGATTTAATTTTAACCAAAAGTCTCAACCAGTTTGGAATAACGTCTTATCAAAGAGCGGCATTTATTGACGGAAATGATACCGACAATATGCTCTTTTACAATTCGGACAAAGTAGGTTTGCAATCACAAACTCAAATTGAAACCACTTTACGTGATATAAGTGAGTACATTGTTTATTATAAATCTCCCGGTTTAGGACCATTATCGGATACGATTTACCTCAATGTTTATTCGGCTCACTTAAAAGCCGGTGCGGGGGATTTTGCACAACGGGCAGAGGAGTGTCAGGTATTAAAATATCATTTAAATACGCGAACTAATATTGAAAATGCAATTGTGGGGGGAGACTTTAATTTTTATTCGGGTCATGAGTCGGGATGTTTGATTTTGAGAGAAACAGGAGCTGTTAAACTCTACGATCCATTGGACGAAATTGGAGATTGGTCAGGGAATTTTTCTTATGCTGATTTGCATACCCAAAGTACACGAACTTCATCCTTTGGAAGTGGATCGGGGGGAGGAATGGACGATCGTTTTGATCTTATTTTTGTGTCAGATGATTTGTTTGATTTTTCCAATGGAGCTCGCTATGTGGAAGATTCATATTGGGCTTTGGGACAAGATGGAAATCGATTTAATCAGTCTGTCATTTCTCCAGCTAATTTTTCCGTTCCTGATTCTGTTTCAGAATCCCTTTATTATATGTCAGATCACTTACCTGTTTTAATGGAAATTGAAATGGATTACACAACAGGATTAAAGGAAAAAGAAACACCTACCTTTGATTTTACTTATGATGCTTATCAGCAATTATTTCGTGTCAGTGAACCCTTAAACTATAAGTTAAGCGTTTTTAGTTTGGACGGAAAAGAGGTGTTCTATAAAGAAAGTGATGAGCAGGAATTTACACTCCAGTTAGAAAAAGGAGTTTACATTATTCATCTGCGATCGGGAGAAAGAAACTGTTCTAAAAAGATTAGTTTGCTCTAAAAAGATATAAGTGTTCCAGGACAATTAAGCGTATTGCTACTCTATTTAAAGAACACTCATATCTTTTAGTCTTAAATAAAACGTCGCTTTCTAATCAGGGTTTTTTAGAAAGTTTTCCAAATCATTAAAATGATCTACCAGACGCTCTATTTCTTTATTCAATAGAGATCTAAAATTGGTTGTTTTCTCTCTTCTTTCAATTAATAACTGGATGGACATGATATAGCGAACCATCCTTAGTGCGCCAATAATGTTGGCTGTTCCCTGCAATTTATGCAATCCAAATTGGATGCCTTCAAAGTCATTTTCTTCGTTGCAAAAGATGACCCTGCGAAGTGAATCGCGAGAACCTTTTAAAAATAATGGGGTAATAGTTTTTACAAATGACCATCCGCCTATCGATTTGATATAATCAAAATCAAGCATTTCGGTCTGAGTATGTTCATCGGTTATGGTTGGGTTAAGTACTGTGTTGTCATTATCTATCATTGAGTCAAAATCTTAAATTGGTACTTATTTTTCCATACCCTAAAGTTAGTTTGACTAAAGAGTTAAAAAAACAGTATTTAAACCTAAAAAAGAAATGTGCCAACCGTCTTTATGCCGATTTTTACTGGCTTTCAAGAGAAAACACATTTTTGATTTTCAATGAGTTCTGTCAAAAAACAGCCTTATTTTTTGTCCTTTTTTGAAACTGTTTTTTTCTTTAAAAAAATGTTGAATCGAACCGTTAAATTTCCATTTGTGTCTTCCAATTGAATCGGCAGAATTCGTTGTTCTGCTTTTGATTGAGAGGCCCAGGGGTCATCATTTATATGTGGATCACCTTTAAAGTAAATTTGAGAAATTAATTCCTGATGATTTTCCGCTGTTATTCGAAAGTGAACATGGGCTGGGCGATATGAACTTCCGTTTAAGTATTTACCTGGGAGAATAGTTTTGAAGGAGTATTCTCCTTTTTTATTGGTCACCCAACGTGCCCGATGCAAAAAATCTTTGGACTTATTGTCGTAGTCTCCCTCTGTATTGCAATGCCAAATTTCTACCAAAGCATCTTCCAAAACTTCATCACAGTCCGAATAAACAGTTCCTTTAATCTCAACTCGCGAACCTTCTAATCCCTCAAAAGTGAGATCTTGTGTCATTGGAGCTTTTGGTCGGTAAAATGGCCCCAAAATGTCGTTGGTCGTTTCGCAATCGCTTAAGAATTTATCCTTTTCCTGATGTACATTTCCAAAAACGGAAATGGAACAAACTGCCAGGGAGGATTGGATTAAAAAATTTTTTCTGTTCATAGGGTTGACTTTAACGTTCGTTCATCTAAAAACAAAAACCAAACCATAAATAAGAAAGCTTTAATCAAATGGCATCCGACAAACATTTTGTACTTTTAGTTTATGGAATTTGAAACGCATTTAAAAGAGCTTTTTGAGCCAGGCTTACAGGAGGAAATTGAAGCACATTCTGTATTAAAAACAGTAAAAGCCGATGAGGTTATCTTGGATATCGGGCAGTATGTTCGTAACATTCCAATCGTCTTATCAGGTTCTATTAAGGTAATGCGGCTAGATGAAGAAGGAAGAGAAATTTTACTCTATTATGTAGGAATGGGACAGAGTTGTGCAATGACTTTTAGTTGTTGCATGGAGAACTTACCAAGTGAAATTAAAGCTGTGGCCGAAAGTGATGTGGAGTTATTGATGATTCCAACGCGTTTTATGGATGAATGGATGATGAAATACCCAAGTTGGAAGAGTTTCATCATGCGAAATAGTCGCGAACGTTTTAATGAAATGTTACGCATCATTGATCAAATCGCCTTTCAAAAGCTGGATGTTCGTTTGATCAATTATCTCAAAGAAAAATCAGAAACACAAGATTCACATCTTTTAAATGTATCGCACGAGCAAATTGCAAAAGAATTAGCCACTTCAAGAGTTGTTGTATCCCGACTATTAAAGAAGCTCGAAAACGAAGGGGATTTATTGCTTTATCGTAATCAAATTAAATTGCTCAATAAGTTCTACGAATAGGCTATGTAACAAAAGTGACTTCCCAGCCGAATCAAATGCCCTTACTTTGCTTTAAAATTTAAAAGTAATGGGATTTTTAGGAAATTTATTAAAAGGAGGCGGAAACGAAAAAGTGAAGGAGATGCTTCAAAATGGAGCAGTAGTAGTTGATGTTAGAAGTAGAGGAGAATTTCAAGGAGGGCATGTTGCCGGATCTAAGAATATTCCTTTGGATGAGTTAGAAGGACGTCTTAACGAGATTAAAAAAATAGGTAAACCATTGGTATTGTGTTGTGCATCGGGAATGAGAAGTGGAAGAGCCAGTAGTTTCCTTAAGTCGCAGGGAGTGGATTGTGAGAATGGAGGAGGTTGGACGAGTGTAAATTCAATGATTTGAAAGCTCTCAACGACTGGAAGTTAATAGGCTTTGCCTGTTTAACGCTAGGATTGGCCCCTTTTACGCCCGAGCCTCACGTGTGGGGGAAATTGAAATGGGTAATGGGTGGTGCTGTCGGCATGAAGTTCATGGATTGGTTCGACTTGGTGATGCATGGTACCCCTTTTATTTTATTGATGAGGATCGGGCTGCTTTCCCTGATAAAGCTGGCCAAAAAATCAGGATGATCGTTTTAATGTTAGTAAAAAGCGGGGATCAGCGAAAGTTCCCGCTTTTTACGCTTTTAGACAGTTGGTTTTGCTTAAAACTCAAAACGAATTACTGCATTTGGAGTAATGGATAAATAGTATTTGTCAATGGCGTAAGTTTCAATCATAGGATTGTCCGCATCTTCCAAATCTACCTCTAAGTCATAGAACCGACTCAACACATTTTTTTGATTGTAAATATTGAAGCAGGAAATTCCAATCTTGCCTTTCCACCCTTTGTCGGGATTTTTAGGGAAACTGTAAAACACCGTCAAATCCAGCTGATGAAATAACGGAAGGGTTTTACTGTTCATCTTACCGTGAACAATTTTCCATAATTCTTCTTCTTCCACCTCATCTGGATCTTCAGCTTCGGTTTTAATCACATTAGCAATTGGGGTATATGGTTTTCCAGAGGCGATTTTAAAAGAGGACGAAAACTCAAATTGTCGCCAACGTAAAGTATTTACCCATTTAAAGGTGTGAGTTTGATTAAAAGGAGCTGTGAAAGGTTCAGAATCAAAGTCCTCAAAATGATAAGTTACCCGACCAATCGAATAAGAAATCCAACTTCTAAAATTCTTCCACCTTTTTTTAATGAGGAAATCAATTCCCTGTGCTGTAGCATCTCCGCGTAATAAGCCTGATGATAGTTCGGGATTGCTGGAAAAATTAACAATATCTGTGAGTTGCTTGTAATAAGCATCTACATCAATGTACCAACCTTTAGTCTGGAGACTTAAGCCAGTGCTTATAATGTTGCTCTTTACAACAGGAATATCATCTTCTTCTGATTCACCTCCTGCCATCACCCAAATACGGTTAGACAAGCCTAAAGAAGCTTCTTCAAACTGATCCACCTGACTAATGAATTGATTTTGTAAACCAAAGGCAGCTTTAGCTGTGAGCCAATCGGTAAGTTTGTATTGGGTGTAAATACGAGGTTCAAAATAAAAATCGGAGTCGGGTGCATAATGAGAACTTCTAAGTCCCACCTTGCTTAAAAAACGGTTGGTTTTAAATTGATAGTTCAGGTTTAAAGAAGTGGTGAAACCGTCATTGGATCCGGTTTCAGTAACGGCTTGTTCCTCCTCATTGTTGGTGGCCAGGGTATAGTTAACATTGTTATAAAGCAATTGCAGTCCGGCACTTATTTTATGTTTAAGGTTGGGTCTGAAAACCGTATTCCATTTAAGTTCATAGTGGTCCAAATCATTGTTTTTTTCCAGGCTTTCTTCCAAAACTAAGGAATCAGGATTATGTCCTAGTTCATTTAAAAATCGGTAAGAGTATTGGGTGAAAGCAGCCAAAAAGGTACTGTGTACTTTTTTGTTCCAAATCTTTTTGTAGTTCAAGCCAAGACCTGTGCTGGAAGAAATGATCTCATTGCTGTTTACTTCATCGTCATCAATGGCCAGGGTTGAATAGCTAAGACTGTTTCGAGTGAGTAAACTACTTAAGGTGATGAGGTTTTTATCATTGGGTTTAAAAATCAATTTCCCATTTAAATCATAGTACACAAACTTATTGGATACTTCGTATTCTGCTACTTCCAGGCCTTCAAAATCGGGTTCGTCGGAGTAAGTTCCGGTGTTTTCTATTTCGGTTTCCTGATAAACTCTATCGGCATAACGTTGATAGGTAGGAGAGGTCCACAAGTCCATATACGACCTTCTCCCCGAAAGGAGTAATCCCACCTTTTTTCCTAAATTGGTTTTGAGGTAAGCATCTCCTTGGATGAGGTTAATTCCAGCTCCAGCTTCAATTTTTTCCGGAATGTAATCCATCGAATTTAATTCAATTAGACCGGAGGCTTTCCCTCCAAAATAAGGATCATAAACATCACGGTGTAAAACGGCTTTTTCAATGATATTGGGATTAACAGAGGAGATCATTCCGTTAAAGTGACCGGGATGGTAAATGGGAATTCCGTCCCACAATAAATGGTTTTGGTCAGATGTTCCGCCTCGAATTTGAATTTCAGATACGGTTGAGCTGGCTGAATTTATTCCCGGGATATTTTGGACCAGTTGAAAAACATCTGGTTCGGTAGTTCCAGGCACAGCAGCTATTTTTTTAGGCAGAACACTGATGGAGGAAACGTCCTCAGAAGTTGAAATCCCCTCGGTTAAATATTCAACCACCACGGTTTCAAATTCGAGCACCTCGGTTTTCATGCTGATGTTACTGTTGTTCTGAATTTGATCAGCAGGAATGGTTTGATCAATAAAACCAATACTGGAGAATTCCAATACTGGTGGTTTATCACTTTTATAAGCAAATTTCAGGGTTCCGTCTTCTCCAGCATAAGCGCCTAAATAGGTCCCTAAAATCCGCACTTTTCCGTACGGAATTCCCTCTCCCTTTTCGTCAACCATTTTAATGGTAAAGGCCCACTCTTTGGAAGAGGGTTGAATGGTGTAATAGTTATTTTTTACTTTTTTAAAAGACAGTTGGCTGTATTCCAGGATGGTGCTTAAAGCCTCATCGATTGTTACATTTTCCAATTGAGCGGAGATGCTAACATCCTTAATTAACTCAGGGTCGTAGGCCAGCGTAATTCCGTATTTTTTTTCAAATAAGGTCAATACATCCTTAAGGGGAGTCTTATCAAACTCTTCGTTAATCTGCTGCGCGTATCCAGCGGAAAAACCGAACATAAAAAGCCCTAAAAAAATGATTGTTCGCATATTATTTGATCACGATTAGGGAGTCATTTTGGATGGTGTATTTCAACTGCATTGGATTGCAGATGAGGTCGAGAGCGTCCTCCAAATTGTCATGTGGAAAAGCTCCAACATAGTTTCTGTTATTGTGTTCTGAATCCATTTGAACTTGCAATTGATACTGGTTCTCCAATTCTTCAATGACATTAGACATAGGAACTTCATGGAATGAACTTACTCCATTTTGCCAGTCAGCTTTCTCATTGACCGATGGACTCCAGTTGGTTTCTAATTCGCCATCAATTAAACGAGCTGCATCCGTTGGCACTAACACTGTACTTTGCCCTTTTAAATCTGTAACTCTTACCTTGCCTTCGTAACAAATAACCTCCGTTTGTTGTTGTCGATTTCGGATGTTGAATTCCGTTCCTAAAACCTCAACTGTTCCATGTTCTGTATTCACCACAAATCTATTCCCCTTAGACACTTTGAAGTAAGCTTCCCCACTTAAATGAACAGCTCTTTCATCCTCCCAATTGTCTTCATCATATTCGATTTTTGATGAAATGTTTAGCATCACCTCAGATTGGTCTGGCAAAGTCAATGATTTTGTTTCTCCCTGAGCGGTAAGTACAGTCGTTGGATCGTCTCCAAAACCTTGTAAGAAATAAGTCAATCCTAATCCTAAAATAACTGCAATACTTGCTGCAGCGGCTAATCGTTTCCAAACTGGCATTTTAACCACTTTGGTTTCATTAGACTTGCCGTTTAGTTTTTCTTTCAGTTGCTCGTAAGAAAGCTCTGTTTTAAAGGGCTCCAACTCCAAATCTTCTGTAAAATGAGCAATAGCCTGATAACTTTGAAAAGCCTCAGACTTCTCAAGTTCCTCCTTTTCCGTTTCGTTCAGCTCTCCAGCGAGCCAACGTCCTAAGGTTTCATCTTCTATTTCATTTTCTTCTTTCACTTGATGTGTGATTCATCTTTAAAACAGCTTCTTTCAATTTAACCCTACCCCCTCTATTTAAATTCTTTAATATTTTTTCGCAAATGTTTTAATGCTTTCCCCATTCTCTTCTCTACAGCTTTAACACTAACCCCTAACAATTCGGCTATTTCAGCGTATTTTTTCTTTTCAATCCTGTTCATCAAAAAAACTTCTCTTTGGGTCACCGGTAAAGAAGCAATGGCATTTTCTAGCTTTCGTTTAAACTCACTTTCTTCCATTTTAAATTCAGGAGTTTCAATGGTTGTATTTGAATTAGTATTGGATTGGCTGTACTTAAGTCTGACTTTTAAGTGAGCCATTTCATTTTTAAAAGCATTTGTGGCAATGGTGTACAAATAACTTTTTGCTTTTTCGGGAACTACTTTTTTACAATTTTCCCAAAGTTTAATAAAGGCGTCCTGAACCAAATCATTGGCCTGATTTTCTTCACTTCCACGAAAGACTAAAAAATTCCTCAGCTGCCCAGCCAAAGAACTAAATAGCTCTTTATAGGTGTTTTCTTCGCAAACGTTATTCGGTTTTTCCTGGGACATCTGTGCCTATAAAAGTATAAACTTCTGTTCATCTCTTAAAAGTTTTTGGTTTGGGGGTAGGGTTTTTTGATGTGTGCCTGTTTTAGATCTAAACGGAAACATTAAAACCTGCGAATATGAAAAAATCACCATCACTACAAATTGTTTCGATCCTGTTGTTTGGAGTAGCTGTGTTTCTCATCAGTTATAAATTAACAAATGGAATTTTCTTAACTGAGGTATTTGAAAATGGACTTTCCTATAAGGTGACCTATGAATTTGATTATAAAAAAGGGGAGAAGGATAGTACTTTTTACATTAAGGCTTTTTTACCTCAGGACAATTCTCGCCAGCACATTAAGGACGTTCAGCATCAATCCGGAACAGCTTCTTTTAGTAAAGAGCAGTTTAGTTCAAATGAAATGGGTTTATGGAATGGGGAGATTTTTGATCAAAAAGAACAAATTCGTTATTCATTTCGGGCAGATGTAAAACCAGTTCGATACGATATTGGAGCCGGCTTATTGTTGGCCGATGTTCAAAATAGTCAATCAGAATTCGTTCAGCCGTCTACTTTTATTGAGTCAAATGACCCTCGAATTGAAAAACTGGCTTTTGATTTAACAGCTACTGATAAAAAGGCAGATGCTGTTTTAAGTTCACTTTTTAACTATGTCTACGAAATACCAGCTCAGTCTACCAAAGAGTTGATGACGGCTGTTGAAGCCTTGGAAATTAATGCAGCCTCTTGTAATGGGAAAAGTAGGTTGTTTGTGGCTCTTTGTCGTAACCTCAACCTTCCTGCCCGAGTAGTTGGGGGAATCATTTTAAATGAGGAAAAGAAAAAGACCTCTCACCTTTGGGCGGAGGTTTTAATTGAGAACGAATGGGTAGCTTTTGATCCTTTGAACGGTTATTATGCTTATTTACCGGCTAACTATCTGGAGGTGTATAAAGGAGATGAGTTTTTGGTAAAACGTTCGTCGGATATGCTATTTGATTACAACTACAATGTAGAACTGATAGAGCAGGAGGTGGGCTTCGTTGAGCAATTAAACATGTTCACAATTGCCGGTAAAACAGGTATGTCAGCAAAAATTTTGTCTTTGATGCTATTACTACCCCTTGGGTCCTTAATAGTAGCCATTTTTAGAAATGTAATTGGCCTCCGAACTTTTGGGGTTTTCCTCCCTGTACTAATTGCCATCTCGTTTATTTCAACCGGCTTGGTGTTTGGAGTAATCTCTTTTGTAGCAGTGCTGCTGTTTGTTAGTTTGATGCATTATCCATTGATGAAATGGGGCATTTTACACGTTCCAAAACTGGTGGCCATGCTGGCTGCAGTGGTCTTTGTCATGATTCTAGTTTTGGTTAGTGGAGTGCAGTTGAACATGGGGGATATGGTTAACCTCACTTTCTTTCCCATTGTTATTTTAACCATTAGTGCCGAAAAGTACGCTCGAATTGTGGTGGAAGATGGTTTTGTAAATGCCTCTAAAATTTTATTTCAAACACTTATTGTGACACTCTTTTGCTACATCGTGGTAGGATCAGAGATGATTAACCTAATTGTAATGAATTTCCCTGAAGTTTTATTGCTAGTGGCCTTGACTTCATTGATGTTAGGGAAATGGATTGGGCTTAGAATTTCGGAGTACAGAAGGTTTGGTTGGATATTAAGTTAAGAGCGAAAATTATGTTTGGAAGATTCAATAAGATAAAGAAAGAGTTTTTGGGAATTAACAACCGTAATATTGGTTTTGTATTTCCTTCAAATCCTCGAAAACATTATAAACTGGCCGATGATAAGGTAATGGCAAAATCCATTTTGGAAAAACATGAAATTCCTTGTGCTGTTACCTATGCGGTTATTGAAAAAATTGGAGAGATCCCTGCTATTTGGGAACAGATGCAAAAGTATGATAAGCTGGCTATAAAACCAGCTAACGGAAGTGGAGGAGAAGGAATAAAAATACTTTTTAAGTCTGAGCGGGGGACGTGGTTATCCGGGGGAGAGGAAATGTCTGATGATCAAATTTATTTATTCCTTGCTACCATCATCATGGGATTCTTCTCTCTTGGGTCAACCGATAGGGTATTAATTGAAGAATGCATCGTTCCGCATGATTGTTTTCATTCGATTTATCCTGCTGGAGTGGCCGATTTGAGAATTATTCTCTACAAAGAACAGCTGGCTTTGGGTATGTTGAGGGTTCCAACCGACCAATCGGACGGGAAGGCCAATTTGCACCAGGGAGGCCTTGGAATTGGAATTGATTTGGAAAGTGGAAAGATGACCGAAGGGTATAACGGAACAGAGTATTTCATCAATCATCCCAATACAGATGCTCCTATTTGCGGTATCGAAATTCCTTTTTGGGAAGAAATTCTGGAGCTGTCTCTCAAAACTGCACAACACTTTCCCTTGAAATATTTGGGGGTAGATATTGTCATTGATAAAGTAAAAGGTCCGCTCATTATGGAGGTTAATGTACGTCCCGGTTTGGGGATTCAAATGGTGAATAGAAAGGGGCTGAGAGGAATTTTAAAAAAAATCGATCAACGGGGGTAGGGTTAATCTATCTAAAGCTGTTTTACTTAAAAAATCACACACTATGAACTGTATCAAACCATCGGGACCATACATTGCCATCTTACTACTGGTTTTAGTAGCATCATTTGCGCAATTGCCAAAAAGCAACAAAGAAGTTAATCATGGAATTACAAACCAATTACTGACAGATAAGGAGGAAGAAGGGAAGTTGAAGCAGATTGAAAACATCAGTATGCTAAACATGCCAGAAAATGAATAGACTCATCATTACAAGCTGTCTGATTATGTTATTGAGCATTGCTCAAGCTCAAAAATCAGGCTACTACTTCAATGCAAAATCAGAAGTAGGATACGAACATAATTTATTAAAATCTCCCTTTCAATATCAAACCGCTGACGGTGTTTTACAGGGAAGAGATGAATTGTGGAAGAATGCTCCCAATGTTGGCGCAGGACTTCGATTCATGACTTATTCCAATCAAAAAAAGCACTTGCTCGATTTGAAAACATCGTATCAGCAATCACTATTTACTCAAAATATTGCTACAGATGCATCAGACCTGCTGTTGGGATTGGATTACCGTTATAAAAGCTCAAAAAAATGGACCAATACCATAAAAATTCGAGGAAGAGATTTTGTTAGGACAGGGCAGGATGAAGATAACCTTTTGGGCGTTCCGCTGTCGTACAAATCAATGTCTTTAGCAGATAAATTAGACTTTAAGCTGTGGAAGAGATGGCATTTCATTGCCGAGCCTTTTTCGGTGCTTAAAAACTATAAACGTCAGGGTTTTGATCGGTTTTTTTATCTGGATAATGGACTCAATGCTGATTTGACCTATAATTATCTCTTCAAGAAAAAAGTGGGATACTTTGTCCACACAGCCTTTCATCAACGAAATTACTTTATAGCAAAGTCGTTAAGCGTTGATGAAGAGGAGGAAGAAGAAACTGACAATCGCATTTGGAGGTATTACTCAGTTGGAGCAGGAATGAAAATTCCGTTTGGGGAGAAGTTCAAAATGACCACTAAAGCCGTTTATACCAACCGGGTAGACATTATTCAGGAACGCTTGGGGTATAATCAGTTTTTGTTGCAAAGCACTTTTAGCTTTAAAAATGCGAAGTGGAAGAGTGATTGGGATATTTCATACTATCATCGTTTGTACAAAGAGTTTACGTTTAAAGGAGTAGATCAGGAGGAAGAAATGCTCGTTTATCAATACCTCAAATTGGATTGGAAGTTAAAGTATGCTTTGACAAATCGGTTGGATTTGTTTGCTAATGCTCAGACTAAGTTTCGTTTTTCCAATGCTGATAATGTCCAAAGGAGAGGAATGAGATCGTATTTTATCTATGGTTATTCGGTTGGCTTGAGTTGGAAACTAAAGGGGAATTATAAAACGAAAAAGCTTAAGTTGAGGTAAGCTACCCAAGCAGAAGTTCTTTTTTAAAATCATTCTAAATCACAGTAATACTGTTGATTGTTGGCTGATTTTGGCTAAATTGTCCGTACTCAAAGAACTCCTATGCCGTTTAACCGAAAGGATCATCATGTCCTGGGTGAAATATGTCCCAGATTTAAGCTACGTTCGTCTTATCAGCAAGATGAGATTATGGAGTTACTTCAAAATCAAGTAGACAATGATCCGTCTGTGGTAGGTAAAAAAGTGCACGAACAATTTTACCTTGATATTCCCAAACAACTGCAACATTATTGGTCGCCCGAATTGAGGGTTTCCTTAGAGGAAGATGAAGAAGAGGAGAAAGGGACCATTATCCGATGCATTTTAGGACCATCCTACACCGTTTGGGTCATGTTTGTCTTTTTGTACACACTTCTTGGAGTTATTTCCCTTTTCGGCGGAATGTATGGTCTGGTTCAATGGAGTTTGGGACATCCAACCCTTTGGGTGTGGTGCATGCCTATTACACTGGTGATTTTAGCTGGAGTTTATTTAACGGCCAAAATAGGACAGGGTAAAGGTAGAGATGAAATGCTGCATTTGGTGAGTGTGCTTTATCATGCCTTAAAAGATGGAGATATTAAACGAATCGAATCTTAAAAACAAATGAAACTTAGTGCTCAAATAGCCAAACACTTTAGGGAGATCCACTTCGGAGGAAACTGGACCTGTTCCAATCTCAAGGACAGCTTAAGTGATGTTGATTGGAAAATGGCAACCACCAAAGTATACGATTTTAATACCATTGCAACACTAGCTTATCACATTCACTATTACGTTCATGCCGTAGCTGAGGTGTTAGAAGGTAAGCCACTTGATGCAAGTGATAAACTGAGTTTTGATCACCCACCTATTAACAACAATGAAGATTGGAACACCTTTTTGGAAAAGGTCTGGGCCGATGCTGAACGATTTGCGAATACTTTGGAGCAATTGGAAGATGAAAAAATGGGAGCGATTTTAGAAGACCAGAAATACGGAACGTATTATCGTAATTTACATGGTATCATCGAACACTCCCATTATCACCTCGGGCAAATTAACCTTATCAAGAAATTGGTAAGAGAATCGTTAGAATAAGGTTAATTAATGCGATAATGAAGCATGCGCCCCGCGTATTTAAATCGCGGAATTAGCTTCAGAAGATAATAGCTCATCCCAAGACGCTTTTTCATATTTTTTTCGGAGGTAAAAAGTTTGGTATCCAGATAGGTTAAACTATCTGTCCAATTTTCAAATTCCCGGTCATCATCAAAACCGCTTTTAAATTCAGCATCCGTAAATTTTACCGAATCGTGTAAATGAGAGTTTTTACTCATCCATTTATTGACAATATCAAAGTAAATTTCCGCATCCTTAAAATGCTCGGTAAAGTCCACTAAAAGATTTCGAAGCTGGACTTTGTCAAAGTACATGAACAATCCCTCTGCAACAAATAAAAATGATCCGTCAGGATGCAGTTCTTTAATCGTGTCCATCCATGATACATCCAGGACCGATATGGGAACATAAATATCATTGTCTTGAGGTGGAATAAGTCGTTCACGTAGTTCAATAACTTCAGGAAGGTCAATCTCATAAAAAGTGGCTTTTTCGTTGATCTCACCAATTCGGTGAAAACGACTATCTAATCCACAACCTAAAATGACTACAATAGGATGATCTTTCTCCTTTATAAAGTTCGTTACCATTTTGTCAAAATAACGGGCTCGAACACAAACTCCAACAGCGCTTCGTTCGGCATTGCTGAATTTTGAAAAATCATAATCAATCTGGTCAACTAACTCCAGAGATGTAGTATCAAATAAAATAGGATCGTCATTTAAGGTTTCCTGACTTTTCATATACAAGGTGATGAAAAGCGTTTCTGCAATATTGTTTTGCAGGCTTGGATTGATCTTAGTAGGGAGAGCAATTTGTTCCATAAAATTGTTATTTAGAATTGTTCTAAATAACAAAAGTAATTTGAATGGAACGACCAGACAATACCACTAAAGTGGTAAAATAGAGCTTTAAACGGCCTTTTTCAGGCAAACGGCATAGTAGCGTCTATTAACCGTTTCACCGGTTTTGCTTTCAGCCTCGTCATGGAATTCCTGAATGGTATCAACTACAAAACCGGCCATTTCGGCCAATTTTTGAAAACGGTCTAAGCTGTAAAACTCAAAATTGAACTGGGTAAACGGAAGTTGTTTCAAAAATTGCTCTTCCGCAAAGCAAATAACCCCCATTCCTTCAGGTTTGAGAATACGATGAAGCTCAGACATTAGTTTTTCCGGATCTTCCCAAAAGTAGAGCGTGTTTACGGTGAAAAAGCGGTCAAAACTGCGTGATTCAAATGGAATGATGGTTCCGTCATATAGATGATAGCTCGCTTTACCACTACTTACAAAATCATGGTTGAGATGCTCAGCTTCCATTTTCATAGAAGTAGAGATGTCCAATCCCGTATAATTGATGGTTGGATTTTTCTCTATTAAATAAGGCAGATGCCCACAATTACCATGACCTAGTTCCAGAATTTTGTTGTGTTCCAGAATGTCCGTTAATGCAATAGCGTTCAGGGTCATATCCTTATTATTTCGATCCATCCTTTTGGCAATTTCAAGACCGTTTTTACCAGAAGGTTTACGCAATTGCTTTGCAATTTCCTGCATGTCTTCTTCGTCCAGTGTATGTGTTGAGGTATCCATTGGGTAAAACTTTTGAAGGGGCGAAGTTAGTGGGCCTTTATAAAAAGAACAATACCATCTTTATGGTAGAAATCAATATTTAATCGGTTCCTACTTTTCCCAAACAATATTTATGGAAAGTTATTTAAAAATGGGCTATAAACTGATTCAGCAAGGAGTTAAATGCACTTGGATTGGTTAATTGTGGGCAATGCCCTGCATCAAATTCATGAATGCGATGCTCGAACAAATTCAAATCCATGAGGCTATTTAAATAAGCCCTATTTACCAATCTATCTTTGGCTCCAATACCTAGGAAAGTCTTAATTTGAGTGGATTGAAGAATGTCCACCTCATTTCTTATTTTTCCTTCACCCACCGAGGCTAAAAGATGCGATCGGCAGTTTGGATCGGTATTCAAAATAGAGCTTACAATTTCATTGGCAGCATCTTCCGAATCCAGTAAACTGGCCATTGCCATTGCTTGTTCTCGTGAAATATCCGCCTGGTAAAAAAGTCCACCAATTTCACTCGGTAAAAATGCTTCAGGCATGTTAGGTGGAAGTCGTATAGGTGGAGTTCCAAAGAGGAATAAACCTTCTATTTCAGTTGAAAATTCAAGACTGTGAATGGCAACATGTCCACCCAAAGAGTGGCCTACCAAAATCACATTTTTCAATTCTTTTTTTTGAATAAAATCGGCTACTAATTCTCCGTAAAAGAGGAGGTTGTAATTTTCGGCAGGATCTTCTGAATGGCTCGAATTACCATGTCCTATCAAGTCCAAAAAGTAGAGGTTGGCTTCAACATCTTTTTGGTAACGAAAGGAAGATTTGTCGAGTGAATTGCCGTGAATAAAGACCAAATTTGCCTTTTTGTTTTGAGGATATTCTTCATACGAAACGCTTACATTGTCGCGTAGAACAATCGTTTTTTCCATGGTGGGTAGCTTATGGGTTTGCAAAGTGTCAGGCTGGTAAGTTAGTAAATTTTCAATGAAGATCAGGTATAAAACTGTTAGCCTCCCTTTAAGACATAGGAATCCTATCTATAAAAATTACTGGAAAGTGCAATCAGCTACTTTCAAAAGCAACAAGAGGGTCTTAAAGACTTAATCTTGTTTCTTAGTGATGATTTCCTGAATTTGATTAACCATTTCTTCCTTTTCAAAATAACCT
>JAKSBJ010000117.1 GCA_022361195.1 Flavobacteriales bacterium | reverse complement strand
CCCAGCTTCTATGATTACCAAATCCAAACTTAAAACAATCCTTTTTCTTATTCCTTTTTTAGTAGTAGGTCTTAGTTCTTGCGATCAATCTGGTTCAGCAAGTAATGACGATGAAAATGAAGAAAGTATTCCTGAAAATGCGGCTCAAATTACCGAAATTGATCTGGATACTTTTGATGTGGTCGCTTCGCAGCCCTTGTACCTAAAAAAAGGAGATAAACTTTATTATTCAGCTGATGGAAAAGTAAGTTTTGAAGGAGAACCCATTTGGACGGGGAATATAACAGATGTGTTTGTTTCTCCTGATGGTAAATATGCGATTGTGTATGATGAACGAAAACGAATAGGAGAACGAGATTACGACGAGCGGGAAAATGAATATCATTTACATGTCCTGGATCATGAAGGAAATGTACTTGAGGATATTGAAAACTGTGCTGAATACGATGCCCTCTTTAAAACGCGAAAAGCAGGAAGGTTTCTTAGCCATGACATTCAGTGGAGTCCAAATTCTGACTATTTCGTGATTATTGTGGACAAAATATTTGATGCAGATGATCCACGCCAAAATAGAAAGAGCTTATTCAAGTATTTTGTGAAGGATAAGAAGTGGGAACATTTTGTTGATATCAATGATGATGCACAAGATGAGTTCTATCTAAGCAAGGATACAAATTACATTTTTTACATTCAAAGTGGGATGAACTATGATGAGAAACTCATTAAGTTAAATATTCATACCAGTGAAAGAGTTGCTCAATATGAGAGAAGTGATCAAAATCCTTTAAGTGAGGAGGATAAGGCCAATATTTTTATCAATTTTAAAGACCCAAAGTACAATTTTGATCATCATAGCTACGATTGTGAAAAAGTGGTAGTGGGAACAGGTTTTTCAATTGTCTATCAGGGGCCTGATACTACCTATACTGCTATTCGGGGGATAAGAGCTCGAAATGAATTGAATTTGCCGCAACCATCGTTTTGTAGTTATTTCTATTTCTTGCCGGGTAATCGATATCATGTATTTGATCTGGATACTTATAATCATCAAGGTACTTACGTCTTAGATACCGAAACAGGCAAAACCACTTCTCTGGGTGGTTATTGCAATATTTTCTTTAACATAAGTAATGAAGGTTTTGATCAGTACAAATTTCGCGGTCAGCTTAAGCCTCAAGTTGAAACGAGTACTTCCATTGCTAATGACTTGAGTGGTCTTGGTTATTAGGCATTGGGTATAGCTTGTAATCTACGCAAGACGCAAATCTCCATTCTTTCCTATTTACAGACTCATTTTTTTAAGATTTCTATAACACTTATTAGGATTTTTTTAACAGCCTTGCATAAGATAGGATGATATTATTGCGGCCGTATTTGCTGTAAACGAATACGACTAAATAATACACAATTAAAACAACCAAAATCATCCATCCATGAGAGTCCTCTTATTCACCCTAACCCTTATTCTTTCTTCCATTACAATTGCTCAGGAAGCCGTTTTAAAACCTCTATTCATCAAAAATGAAATGGATTCATTAACGGCGATCAGTTTTAATAGCAGTTTACAAGCCTTTTTCTCCGAAATGGCTCAAGGTGAAATCAATGACAAATGGCTCACGGCAGATAAAGCTGAATTAACCAAATCTCAATTGCAAGAGTTGGCAAACTATGAAATTCATAAAGACAGTTCAGTTACAGACTTGCAAGACAAACAGTTGATCAATCTTTATCCTATTTCGGCAAATCAATACTTTATAAGTATTAGCTATTGTCGGGAAGGCCAGGATTCAAATCCCATTCTTTTTTATGTGATTAACCTCATTGCTACCAAAGAAAAAGATAAGTTCACTTTTTCCGTTCCGCTAGACTATTTTACGCGTTATTGGAAAACCCAAACAGTGGGGAATATTACCTATCATTTTAGAGGCGAAATAAAAGAGGGGCGAGCTAAACTATTTGACGAGAAGAACACTGAAATCGCCAATAAAATGGGCTTAAAGCCTGAGAAGATGGATTTTTATATGTGCGATGACTTTCAGGAGATTTCAAAACTATTGGGATTTGAATATTCTGTTTTCTCAAATGGCAAATACCGAGATGGTTATGGAGTTGATTCTAAAACCATATTTGCGATACAAAACAACGAGGATTTTTCACACGATATCTTCCATTACTATTCCAGTCAAATTAATGACAGATCTAATCGTAATTGGGTGACCGAAGAGGGAATTGCTTATTTGTGGGGAAATGCCTATTACACAGATCAAGAAGGTGAAATGATCACGCATGAACGCTTGGTTGAGGAGCTTAAAAAGTACTTGAAAAAGAATCCTGAGGCGGATTTATACCATTTGTTTGAGGAAAATGTCAAACTATTCAATGAGATCGCTCCGGAAATCTCGGTTCGTTCAACCATTTCAGGTATTATTGCCCAAGAGGTGGAGGCAAAGCATGGAATGGATGGTATAATGAAATTGATTAATGCTGGTAGAAAAGATAAAGTGGAGAATTACCTGAGAGTAACCAATGAACTGCTGAAAATCAACAAAGAGAACTTTAATTTAAAAGTTAAAGAGTTGATTGATAAATATTAGTTCTCAATCAATTTTAGGCTGGAAAACGGCTATGTTTAGTCCTAAAGTAACGGTCCATAAACCTCCATCAAGTTCTGGGATTATTTGATGATACTTCGGAGCTTGATAGAGGACTTTTAAATGAAAGCCACTTCTTTCACGACCTGCGAAAAGGTTAGGACTAATGAGGTTGTTTGGCGGCTTTTTACCAATGGAGCCAAGATTAAACTCCATTCCAAAACACCAGGGGGATTGGGAGGTAAATCGACTTTTTGATGGAGCAAAATTCCATATATTTCTAGCTCCGACTATTGGACTTATGGAGAATCTTTTTCCAAGATCAATTGCATATCCCAATTCAATACTTCCAGTCACATTTGACGCACCATTCCATAACGTATCTTGTAAAAACTCATTTTTACCGATATGTGCACCAATTCCAAAATTTAAATTCATGAAAAAGTTTTGATAATAAAGTTTAGGACCAAGAAATGCGTGAAATGACGGCCATAAATGATAACTCAAACCTCTATCCGGAATCATACTTCCGCCAGAGAACTCAAAGCCAAAGGCAAACTTTTTTATTTCATATTCTATCAGTATAAATCGCTTAATAAAATCAACCCTTTTTGAGTTTGGATATTTATCAATGAATGCTTTTCCCGCTTTTTGAGCAGATTCATTTAGTCCATGATATTTAAAAAACAATGTATCAATCTCCTCCTCACTCAAATTATAATAAGCCGGTGATGCTGCATCCAAATGATACGCAATTTTATAGTTCAAAAAGACGACTAAAAAACTCTTGGTTTCTTCAGGGTATGAGGTTCGATGAATAGCTCCTTTGATTTGATTTTGCCATTTAGTGAGTAAATTCCCCTGATGTATGGCAAGACTGTCGTAGTTTAAGTACGAATTTCGTTGAAAATCATTGATTGTTCCAGTAGTATTTTTTGGAATGGTGATCGTTTCACTTTCGTTTGGGCTAACGATATTACGATAACGCCTCTTGTTGATTTCAAAATCATGATTATCTATGATGTACAATAGGCCATCAAAATTGTTCTGGAGAAGGTAAATGGTTTCTATTTCATCCAGAGACAAAAAATAATAATGATTGGTATCGATACGGTCATAGTGTTTTTCAATTAATGAGGGGAGGCGGCGTATCGTTTCTAATCGAACCTCTACACTTGCCGCTTTTCCATCCATCAACGAATGATAAACAGAATCTCTATAAGTCGAAATTGATTTACTTATGTCCAATTCAGCTTGAGCAATAGTAGAAGTCGTAAGTACCACTAAAAGGAACAAAAAAATCAATCTAATTCTGTGCATTGTGAGGTTTACTTTGACCGCAAACATACAAAGCAGACAAAGATTTAAGGCCTATAGCGAGATCAAATTAGCGAAAATTGTGAACGATCAGTTTCTTTTTTTAGAATTCTCCAAATTCATTTCATTCAAAGCCGTATTTTAGCCAATTTTGACCATGAGTGAGATAAATTTCTCTTCCGAAATTAAGGCAATCATTGAATTGATTCAGACTACCGAAAAGAACCTGTTCATCACAGGAAAGGCCGGCACGGGTAAGTCGACGCTTTTGAATTATATCACGGAAGAGGTTGATTCATCAATTGTGGTGACAGCTCCGACGGGAATTGCAGCGATAAATGTAAATGGAGAGACGATTCATTCATTTTTTAAGCTCAAGCCAGGTTATGAATTAGATGAGGCTAAGCATGTAAGAATTGATAAGCGGATGGTTGCAGCCTATTCTGATGTTCATACCGTTATTATCGATGAAATATCCATGGTTAGGGCCGATATTTTAGATGCAATTGATGTCTTTTTACGGAGAGTGAGAGATAGCTCTGACCATTTTGGAGGAGTGAGAATGATCTTCTTTGGAGACTTGTTTCAATTACCCCCTGTGCTAAAAAGAGAAAATAGAGCCGAGTTTTTATCCAATTATGCTTCGCCTTATTTCTTTTCGGCCAATGTTTTTAAGTCAAAAGATCTTTTTTCAGAGCCTTTTCGGCTCCAAATGTGTGAATTGAGTAAAATTTACCGTCAAAAAGACGAGACTTTTACTTCCATCTTAAATGCCATTCGTACTAAAGATATTAGTGAAGCACAATTGACCGTTTTAAATAAACAGGTCGATTCGGGAACAGCGTCCGAAGACCCATTCTCGATTCATTTGGTGTCAACTAACGCTTTAGCTAATCGCATCAATCAGCAAAAGTTAGATGCTCTCAAAGAGGAGGAAATTACCTTTACAGCTTTACAAGAAGGGAAAATAGACAATCTGAGACCCAATGAAAGTAGTGTGACAGTAAAAGTTGGTGCACAGGTTATGTTTATTAATAACGATTATGCCAAAAGGTGGGTAAATGGTTCACTGGGAGAAGTGGTTGATTACCGTGAAGGATATGATGATGAGGCTGAAACTTCCTACACCATTCTTAAAATCAAGCTTGAGAATGGTAAAACAGTAGAGGTTAGTCCATATACCTGGTCCATCTCCAAATACCTTTTTAAAGGCAATCGATTTGTGAGAGAAGAGATTGGTAGTTTCACTCAAATTCCACTAAGGTTGGCTTGGGCTATTACGATTCATAAAAGTCAGGGAAAAACCTTTGACAGGGTTAAAATTGATCTTGGAGCACGTAGTTTTGCTCATGGACAAACGTATGTAGCTCTGAGTCGATGCAGGACGTTGGAAAATGTGAAATTACAACGACCAATTCGTCGTGATGATATTCTAATTGACAATCTTGTCTTTGAGTATTATCAACGGTTAAATGGTTAGTAAAGTACTTGCTATAGATTGGGTTTGGAATAATTCAGGAATAGTAACTTTAAAGTTACTCTATAAAATGCCCTTACCTTTGTCATTCAATTTCTAAATCGAAATGAAACAGAATCTACTCTTCATTCTTTTCGCTTGCTTTCTGTCGTTTGTTTCGATTGGACAACAACCTTCTCATTACATTATTGGGGAAGATGAATTGGCTGGTATTGATGTTTACAGTATCCTTCAGGATAGAGAAGGAAATGTTTGGATCACTACTGAAAATGGCTTAATGCAGTATGATGGTTATTCCTTTATTCCATACTCCATTGATAAAATAGTTTCCAGATCACTTTTTGGTTTAACGATGGACAATGACGGACTTATCTATTGTCACTCCATCAACGGAAGAATTTATCGGCTCGAGGATAATTCACTGGAGCTTTATTACAGTGTGCCAGATAGTTTAGTCTCCAATTATATGTTCATGGATTTTGATAATCGTAATCATTTG
>JAKSBJ010000171.1 GCA_022361195.1 Flavobacteriales bacterium | reverse complement strand
ATTCGACTTGTTTCGAAACCGCGTGACCTGGACAAAGGAAGAATCCGTCTCACTGGCCGATATTGATCCGGCTGACACGGACCTCAAGCCACCGCACATCACCTGGAAACGGAAGGTCCGAGCCAGGGAAGGCGATTTGGCCTTCAGCAGTGATTTCGCGATCGGCACGTATAAGATCCGCGGCGAAACACCCTGGATATTGAAGACGCTGGTCCTTCAGGCCTGGGAGGACACCCAGATGTCGCTACCCGCTTATGGACCGGTGGCATTCGAATCTACCTTGTCGCAAACGTATTGGCCCTTCCATCATAATTTCGTGGAAACCATCGTGATCGAACCCGGCCTGGAACCCGGCGTCGACCCGGCCCTCATGGAATACCTTGAATCAAACAACATCCGCGGCTGGATCATCTCACAGGATTCCGCAAACGTGAATCCGAGCCTAACCAGCGAAATCAAGGTCTGGACCCTGGATGATCGCCTGGCCGCTCCTTGAAGCCTTTCGCTGCGCCAGCTCCATACGGCTAAAAACACACTTTGTGCGGATGGTTCCTTCTTGTAGGATCCTTCCATGCAAATGCTCCGCTCCATGAAGCCCGTGTACAGGCTGTTTGCCGTCCTGGGACTGATGACAACCTCCTTGGTCCATGCAGCTTCACCTCACATTCTGTTGATCCTGGTGGACGATATGGGTTATGGCGATTTGAAGTGTTACAACCGCGAATCCAAGATCGAGACACCTCACATGAATCGGCTGGCGGATGAAGGGATGCGGTTTACCGATGCCCATGCAGCCGGCCCTTTGTGCCATGTGTCCCGCTATGGTCTGATGACCGGCCAGTATCCGTTTCGTGCCCAACCCGGCACCTGGTCCAAGCGGGCCACGATTGACGCACAACGCACCACGCTCCCGTCTTTTCTTCGATCCCACGGTTATCGAACGGCCATGGTGGGCAAGTGGCATCTGGGTTTTGACGAAAAGGGATATGATCGTCCGCTTCCAGGAGGTCCGGT
>JAKSBJ010000062.1 GCA_022361195.1 Flavobacteriales bacterium | reverse complement strand
TTTCCAAATCTTTTAAAGAACTTTCAAATAATGAGATTTTGGAAAAAATGGCTACCAATCTTTATAAGCTCCATATCATT
Organism: Flavobacteriales bacterium; assembly: GCA_022361195.1. Classification (GTDB taxonomy): domain Bacteria; phylum Bacteroidota; class Bacteroidia; order Flavobacteriales_D; family Crocinitomicaceae; genus JAKSBJ01. The sequence continues at coordinate 1,323 of JAKSBJ010000062.1, read as the reverse complement.
CCAGGTTATAAATCTCTTTATGAAAGCAGCCAAGTTTTGCATTCCAGTATGGTTGGATTTTGTTCTGATCAGAATGTAAAAAACTACTCAAAAGTGAAAGATAATTTTGCCGATACTGTTCTTTCCTTTGCTGCCATAGAGCATATTCATTTTGGCCCTATCGTTGATAAATATAGGTTAGAACGTCTTGTTTATTGGCCGGATCATAAAGGGCGCGGATTAAGGGCTGTTCGCCGTTTACTTAAAGCGCAAGATAAAAACTCTCTAGCTCCTGAAAAATTTGTTGAAAAATCAATTGCTGTGCAAGGGCTCACAGCACTTGAATATGTGCTTTATGGAAATGGGAAAAACCAAACTTTCCAAGAGCTTTTTAGTGCTGATGAGAAGGGTCGTTTTCGTTGTGACTATGCGAAGAGATTAACAACTAATATTCAAGAGATATCTGAGAAGGTTTATGAAGAGTGGCAAAAGCAAACGCCTTTGATTAAAGAATTTTTGAACCCAGCATTGACGAATGAGCATTATCGGAATCGTAAAGAAGTTCTTCTTGAGTTTTATCAATCTGTTACTGTTGAAATGAAGAAAATTCATGATTTAAAAATTCGTCCGCTTTTTGGGCGAAAAGGGAAAAAATCAAAACCTAAACGGGCAGCTTTTTGGAGATCAGGCCTTACATTAAAAATTCTCAAAACCAATATTGAAACGATGGATTTTTATGTCCAACGAAGTGGTTTTAAATCTCTTTTAGATCGGTCTCCTGTTGATTTACAATTTCATGTAACCAAAATGTTTCTTGAAATTTATGCCACATTCAAAGACTTCGACAAAGGCTCTTTGACTATTTTCAGCATTATGGCTGATGAGACTTCTAAGGCAAAATTACAAAAAATTGCTAAAACCGTTTCTCATTTAAATGTTGGCTTTGCGCGCTATTTTGCGCTCGCGGCTGATTTACCTTTGGGGTTTAATGCATCCGATGGTGATTAATCGAAGAGACTTTCTCCGTTCTAGTTTTATTGTCAGTAGTGGTGTTCTATCAAATTTTTATTTTTCGTCCACAGCACAATCTACGGCTTCTTCTCAAGAAATTTTTGCTGCTGCTCGGCGACAAAAAACACAGAATGGTCCAGCTAACTATTCTGTAGCTCTTTTTAATAGGGATGGAGATTTAAGGTCTGTTGCTTTACCAGGGCGCGGGCATGATATAGCGGTTCGACCGCAACAAACAAGTTCTGAAGTTGAAGTGGTTGCTTTTGCTCGCCGGCCAGGTTTGTTTGCTGTCGCTTTTTCTACCAATTCTACAAAACAACCTCTTCACTTTTT
>JAKSBJ010000362.1 GCA_022361195.1 Flavobacteriales bacterium | reverse complement strand
TGCTCTTCCGATCTCTGTTGCCGGGGTGGCAGCAGGGCGGAGGGGCAGTTCACGGCACGCATCAGGGTGATGTCGTGCCGCCACTGGCCGCTGTGGGGCTGAAGATCGGCGAAAGCGATTGTTGGCAGAACGACCAGCAGCAGGGCAGGAATGGCGCGGCAGGCAGCCGATGCTGCCGGTTGCCGGGCCGGAGACTGTCTGGCGGGTCCGGTCATTTGTCATGCCTTTCGGTTTCGGGGAAATGCTGCATCAGATACGGGCCGACGAAATCCCGTGCGGCGGACAGGCTGAGATGATTGGCATCGGCATATAGCGGCCTGCCATCGGCCAGCACCCGGCACATGTCATCGGGGCAGAATAGCGGGCGCAGGGGAAGGTAGGTGATTTCCCTCCGTCGGGCCCGTTCGGTGAAAAACGTGTCGGCTATGGCTTCTTCCGCCACGATTTCAGCGGTTTTGCGCCCCGCCGGGCGGTCGCGGTGATTGTGGCTGGTCAGGGCGGAAATGACTGGCACATCGAACCGGTTTTCGGGGACGGGGCCGATGACCACCACACGTTTGCCCATGGTCAGCAGCCGGTCGATGCTGCGCTGCATGCTGCGCCGGAACACGTGGGCGTTTTCTGCCGGACCGGGGGTGATGGTGTCGGCATCCCGGATCAGAAGCCCGCGATAGATGCCCTTTTCCGGGCGGATGCCGGTTGTGGCCGCCGTCCAGCGGCCGCCGATGATCACAAGATCGATGTCCGGGGACCGGGCCAGGAAATCAAAGGTTTTTTCACGCGCCCGGCGGCATTCCTGATTGCGGGGGTGATCAACCCGGTCCACGCCGTCCAGGAACAGGCAGCCTGAACTGACCATGGCGACGCCCCGTCGGTCCCGGGCGGTCATGACCTGTTCCACTGCCGGGCGCAGCGCCGCTGCATGGCTGGCGCCGACCAGGGCGTAGGTCACGGGCCGGTCCGCCGGGCCGAACGCGCAATACGCATCTGTGTTGCCCGTGCGTGTGGCCGACATGCAGCGGGACCGCAACGGATCGACATCCTGACTGCCGGCCTGCAATTGCATAGTTTCCGGTGTCATGCGCCGGGGCAGGCCGCCGGTCTGCCAGATCATCAGCCCTGCCAGCAGCAGGGCGGATGCCGTCGGGATCAGGGTCAGGCCCAGGACCCGGCCGGAAATGGTCCCCCGGTTCCGGAACGGTTTTTCGATATAGTGCCAGGTCAGAATGGCCAGCACGAAGGAGA
>JAKSBJ010000064.1 GCA_022361195.1 Flavobacteriales bacterium | reverse complement strand
GGACATAAACCCATAAACAGGATTCCCAACAGGTTGGTTCTGTGATTCAACACTTCCGGCATTTACCGGGGGTATATTCATGGGTCGCCGCCGATTTGATCTGACAGATTTTGAGTGGTCAATCATTGAACCTTTGCTGCCAAACAAGCCGCGTGGTGTGCCGCGTGTTGATGATCGCCGGGTGCTGAACGGCATTCTCTGGCGGTTCCGGACGGGGTCCGCCTGGGCGGACATTCCTGAGCGCTATGGCCCGCACACAACCTGCTACAATCGCTTTGTCAGATGGCGGAAGGCCGGGGTTTGGGCCAGTCTGCTGAGGGCCGTATCGGAAGCGTTCGACGGCGACATTGTCATGATCGACAGTACATGTGTCCGGGTACATCAGCATGGTGCCACGGGCAAAAAGGGGGATCCGGTGATCGCTGCATGGGACGTTCCCGGGGCGGTCTGACAACGAAGATCCATGCGCTTGTAGATGCCGATGGGCTCCCTATACGACTTCAACTGACAGCAGGCCAACGTCACGATGGTGTTGTCGCTGAAGAGATGCTTGATGGCCTGTGCGACGGCGACATTCTCCTGGCTGACAAGGCCTATGACGCCGATGCCATCCGTGAGCGCGCAAGTAAACGGGGTGCCTGGGCCAACATCCCGCCGAAATCAAATCGCCGCAAGAGCTTCCCGTTCTCCAAATACCTCTACAAACAGCGGAACAAGGTCGAACGCTTCTTCAGCAAACTCAAACAATTTCGGGGTATCGCTACCCGCTACGACAAATCCCCCGACAACTTCCTTGCTGCTGTCATGCTCGCTTCTGTGCGGATTTGGATCAGAAGTTATGAGTCTACGGCCTAGTCCAGGCCCTTCAGCCATTCCAGCGCTTCGTCCATACGGGTGGTCAGGTGCTGCGGCACCTGTCGGCCCAGCGAATGTTCGCCGATCAGGGCATACAGGCGGAACAGGCGCAGGTCTTCGTCATTTTTCAGCACCACCACCGCCGCGCGTGTCGGGCGTTTGTGGTCGCTGTTTTTATATCCCTCGGCCACCTTGGTCAGTTCTTCGCGGCTCATCTGGCTGAAATCGGCACCCCGCAGGTCCCAGCACACCAGCTCCGTATGGCCGTAATTTTCCCGCTTGCTGACATTGACCATGACCTCAGCCGACAGCGTGCCCCGGATCACCACAAAGGTGATCCCGCGAATGACCTCTACCTCGGTTGTCACACTACTCATCTGTCTGTCCCCCAACCCGAAAAGGGTAGCGAGGATTCAGTGAAGCATTTCTAAACGGGTTGCAGAAGTCCCTTTGTCAAAACGTTTCCAACAATTCCAGTGCTTTGTCCATGCTGGTGGTAAGATGCTGCGGCACGTCGCGGCCAATGGAATGTTCC
>JAKSBJ010000067.1 GCA_022361195.1 Flavobacteriales bacterium | reverse complement strand
TCATGATTGAGGTACATAGCCCCAAAAGCTGGTGGATTTTCGCCATAACCTTCCGCATCCAAATTGGATCCATTATATACGTACATCAAGTTTCTCGTTGAATCTGAACCCACAAAGTCATCTGAATGATAGCCTAAATCAAAGTCTAGGTTAACGCCCATTCGTAAGTCACTATAGTCATTAGCGCTTCTATTATAAATAGTCGCGTTCATAAAAGTGGTATTGTTGATGTCATCCGCAGCGTTGAATTGATAGAACATTAAATGAATTTCTATTCCTAACTGCTCACCCCCTGTTACTTCATGTATATCTCTAACATCATTTAAAATCACAAATACAGCTTCATCACCTTGTATGTATGGATAATCTCCATCCATTGGATCGTAGGTGAAATCGTCATTTACATCTACATAAGGAGCCAATTGCTCCGCTACCCCTTCGGTTGGATCTCCGTTTCCAGGCCAATTTGCAATAGCATCATCAGCTGTATAACCTGGCGAGTCGTAATTGTCTTTATGATAATCAATTTGTTCTTGAGACACCATCCAAATAGCGGGTGAAAAATTATCAGCATAATAATCTGATTCATAATCGTCCGCTATAGGACCAGGAAACATATCAAAAGCAGTGGTAAACTTATTACAAGCCGTATGAAGAGATCCTGAACCATCTAAAGCAGATACCCATAAAGACATGGAATAAGCCGTGTGATTACCTTCTCCTTTTGGAATTTCATATCCATGCCACATGGATTCACTATCGTTGAAAAACACACCGTTGTCACTCAAAGAGACAGCTGCATTATTTTGATCAAGAATTAATGTGGTTGTTTGACTAAAAGCGGAAAAGGATAATGCCGCTAATAGAAGTGCTGAAATGTTTTTCATGTTTTAAAGGATTTTTTTGAGTTTGATGCAAATTAATATCTTAAAAGTCCTTTTAAAACCTTCTGATTTACAGAAGTTGTCAAAACTATACTTATCTGAATATGATTTATTTGCTGCTTCCTAAAGCACGCATATCACTTCCGGCTGGAGCTTCAAACACCTCTAATTCAAAATAAGGAACTGCCGCTAATAAGTGATCAAATAAGTCTGCAGTAATAGCTTCATACTTTGGCCAGTCGTGAGTTTTAGTAAAGGTATAAACCTGAATAGGCACACCTGTTTCGGTTGGAGCAAGCTGCCGAACCATTAAGGTCATTTCATCATTAATCTCCGTGTTATTTTTTAGCACTTGGGTAACATAATGTCTGAAAATTCCGACGTTGGTTTGATTCCGACCATTCAGTAAAACATCTTTGTTAATATCTTTCCCTTTATTATACTCTTCAATCTCGGATTCTTTAGACTCTACATATTCACGAATAAGCTCAATTTCGCCAAATTTATTGAGCATTTCAGGTGTACAATATTTGATAGACTCTATCTTGATATTGATGGCTCTTACCAACCTTCTTCCGTCCGATTCAGCCATTCCTCTCCAGTTTTTAAAGGAGTCAGAAATAAAGGAATAGGTAGGAATTGTGGTAATGGTTTTGTCAAAATTCTGAACTTTTACAGTGGTTAGGTTAATTTCCAAAACGTCTCCATCTGCACCATATTTTTCCATCGTTACCCAATCCCCAATACGAATCATATCATTTGCTGCCAATTGAATCGACCCTACAAAACCTAAAATTGTATCTCGGAATACTAACAACAAAACGGCTGTTCCAGCACCCAACGAAATAAATACATCTGACACATCAACTCCAACCGCAACAGAAATCATCACCACAACCAATACTCCAACTACCACTATTTTCCCCAACTGGAAATAAGATTCAATGGGCTTATCCTTTAAATCAGGCTTTTCACGCAGTACATCCCTGGCCGTATTGAAAAAGCGTATCACCACCAGCATCACTACATAAATGATGGCCAGTACAACTACCTTCTGGAAAAATTCGGCCAATCCCGGGAAGGAGTAAAAAACCATCCGCACAAAGTTGTCCATGTAAATCAACGGAACCAGATGAGCCAAAGCGGCAAAAAAGCGATTTTCAACTAAATAATCATCCCACTTTGTTTTGGAACGAGCGGCAAAAACATAAATAATTTGAATGAGTATTTTACGGCTGGCCCACCATAAGATGAAACTGATCAATACAACTCCTAACAGCAAAATTCCCGTTCGGACATAAATCAAAGCATCCCCCTGCAATCCCCATTCACTCAAAGTATTATTGATCAATCCAATAAACTCTTCCTTTTCGAAAGGCAGTTTATTTTTTACCGTATTTACATTCGATAAACTATCCTTAAGAGTTGGATGAACATTTGATAAACTATCAGTTAACGCCATAATTCAAATTATCTGAGGCAAAATTATAAAACTTATAGTTGTTATACGGAATAATTCAATTATACAAAGGCTTTTTGTTCTTAATTGGACGATAAAAAAGTAAAAATTGATTTTCAGCAACTCAAAAGGGCATTTCACAAATTCAATAATGCAAAAACCAGTTTCAAACACTTTCTTTGGACTCAGAATTTGAAACTAAACTATGAAAAGGACAATCTTATGATGCTGAGAATGGTATCCTTTATCAAATTCTCGAAATAGGTTGTTAAAAAGGTTGACAGTTGTAAATCCCTGTCAACCTTTTTCATTTTGGACCTCCTCTATTAAAGGATTGTACATCATAATGGCGTGATTTGCCGTAATTAATTCTTCACTTTCGTGCTGAGAAATTTGATTGATGACCTTTCGCCAAATTTCATTGTGGCGAGTATACCCACCCCACCATTGTAACTGAAAACGATGATTTCGTTCAAACACTTCATAGTTATTTAATGCTTCAACCGAACAACAAATACTGCCTTTGAGGTGCCTTTTGGTTAACCACAAATTGATTTGAAAATCATGATTGGTTTCGTTTTTGAGCTGAAGGTCAATATAATTATAGGACAGCGTAGCGCCACTCCCAAAGGGGATTTTGCGGTTAACATCCGGAAATACGTCATAACTGTGTCTCCAGCGTTTTACAACGCTCAAAGGCGTATGTAAACTCATCCAGTAAATTAAATTGCCCAATTGGCATAAGCCGCCACCCGTTCCGCTAGTTACCTGGCCATCACTCAAAGTCATTCCTTCTAAATAGCCTTTTTGTTTTGTGGGACGACCTACTAATTTCCAAAAAGAGAACACCTCTCCGGGTTTAATTACGATACCATCTAAATGCTCAATAGCTAATCTTAAATTGGTGATTTTGTTATGTTGCAGATGCATATCAACATCCTTTAGTTTTCGTAATAGAATGGATTGATGCTCTTTAAGCTGATAAGGTAATTGTTGAGAAGATCGTTTAGTCGCTAATTGTTCAGGACCAAACATCCAGTTCATACGCTGGCGAAAACAAAAATATTCTTTACCCAGCTTTTTTCTGAGAACAGATCTGTTCTTTGGTTTTGTTACGGTGAGGGACATTTTCTTTTTTTTCTAAAACTAATCTGCCTACTATCTTTGTCCAACTTGCACCAGATTTTAAAGGAATCTTTTTATTTTTTGGGATCGTTTGATACTTATTCGTTCAAAAAAAGTATTCTGCGTGCACACTAATTTGAAAAAAACTTGAGGCGGATATTTTCTTCATTATGGGTTTTAGGACTGGGAACATTGGTCATTTTCCCTTTATTGGCCTGGCCAGTCTTGTATTTTTCTGACACTTCTTTTTGGTCCATTTTTGAAGTGAGCTACGAAGACCTTTTTAGTATTCCCACTTTTCTTTCAGCTGGAATTATTTTTGGCTTAATGGTAATTTGGATGAGTGAGTTATCCTATTTTGAAGATTCACTGGCCCGTTATCGCAACATTCTTAAAGATGTTCGTATTAACCGTTTCTCGGCCTTTTTTCTTTCTGTTTGTGCCGGATTTGGGGAAGAGATTTTTTTTAGAGGGGCCTTACAGCCTTTACTCGGTGTGATCATCACGGCTGTTTTATTTGTGGGAATTCACGGTTATTTTTCTATTAAAAACTGGAAGGTGAATGTTTTTTCGATCAGCCTCACGTTGTTTATAATGTTACTGGGATGGGCTTCCCGTGAATTTTCAATTTGGCACGCCATAGCCGGACATTTCAGTTACGATTTGGTTTTACTGATGTATCATGCACGACAGAGTCGCTAAAACTTTTTTCGGATGATTTTTCCCGTTGGAGTTTCTTCAAACTCCCGAACCAAAATCAATCGCCTTGGAGCATGATATTTTTTGAGTTTTTTCAACTTTAATGCCTCAAAAAAAGCTCCTTCATCAAATTCTTCTCCTTCCAAAACAAGAGCCACAACTTCCCCAAATTGATCATCATTGGCCGCTGAGATATAAAAACGTTGATTGGGTATTAAATCCCGAATTTCACTTTCTACCTCCTCTGGGTGTACTTTTACCCCTCCTGAATTGATAACATAATCCGCTCGACCTTTCCAAACAAAGGAAGTATCGTCAACCAACTCAATCACATCATTAGTTTGCAGTGCCTCTTCAACCAAAGGAGAATGAACAATTAAACGTGATTCGGCATCAACTCCAACTGTCGTTCCCTCCAAACATTGATACAGTTTTACTGGATCGCCCAATTGACGAAGGGCAAAATGGGTTATGGTCTCTGTCATACCAAAAGTGGCATAAGTTGCTTTATGGTGTTGACAAATTTTAGCTTCTAAATCCGAGTTCACTGCTGCACCACCTATAATTACCTTTTCAAGAGTTGAATAAATTTTGCGACTAATCTCGTCTTGTAAAATAGCCTTCACTTGTGAAGGGACAAAAGCCGCAAAATGTATCTTATCCGAATAAGATTTGAGAGCCAATAAAGGATTAGCCGATAAAGGTGCCACCACAATGTTCATTTGATGCACTAAAGCCCGAACAATCATTAATTTTCCAGCTATGTAATTAGGAGAAAGGTTCAATAACAAACTTTGCCCTTCTTTAAAACCAAAAAACTTTCCCGTTGCTCTCGCTGACTTTTCCATATCTATCTTATTCAATAAGACTGATTTAGGACGTCCTGTTGAACCCGATGTAAAAACTTCCATGGTAGTAGATTGGGATTCCCATTCCCGAACAAATTCATTGACACTTTGTAAGTAATCAGCTTCAATTTCGTCAAGAAAATGGATACTTTTATACATCTGGAACGTTGTTTGTTGTACAAAATAAACAATAAAAGAATACATAAAACAGATCGAAAAAAAGCAATAGCAATATGATGAAACGTTTTTTAACAATACTATTACTGGCAGGTGCTTCAACTACTTTTGCAGGAGTTGCAGAAGATTTTGGAAAAACCGCTGAACCACATTTAACACAACAAGACAAAGGAACAGGTATTTCCTTTTTTCATGGAGAATGGGAGCAGGCTTTAGCTAAGAGTAAGCAAGACAAAAAACTTATTTTCCTGGATGCCTATGCCGCCTGGTGTGGACCGTGTAAATGGATGGCCAAAAACGCCTTCATGGACGAAGAGGTTGGTAAACTTTTTAACGCCAACTTCATCAACGTAAAAATGGATATGGAAAAGAATAAAGAAGGAAGTCGTTTAATGCAGAAGTACAGCATTAGAGCTTATCCTACCCTAGTTTTTGTAGACCATAACGAGGAAGCCGTTCATGTTTCGGTTGGAGCTTTAAAACCAAAAGAACTTTTGGCTCTTGGTCAACAAGTTGTAGCAATGCCTTAAAAAAACATTACCTTCATAAACAAAAAAGGCCTTCGGAATTCCGAAGGCCTTTTGTTTTTTTATGATCGAATCAATTATTTCTCTTGATAATCCCTTTCAACTACTACTGGTGCATACTCCTCTGAAGAATATTTTCCAGCTTGTAGCTTTTCCTGAATTTTTTGGAAAGTCTCAATAGTGTACTTCACATCCTCCATGGTGTGAGCAGCTGTTGGAATCAAACGCAACATGATCACATCTTTAGGAACAACAGGGTAAAGTACCATTGAACAGAAAATTCCGTAGTTCTCTCTCAAATCAAACGTAATGTTTGATGCTTCAGGAACTGTTCCAGATAAGAATACAGGAGTAACAGCTGAATTGGTTTTACCAATATCAAACCCAGCTTCTTTCAATCCTTCTTGTAAGGCAGAAGCAATCTCCCACAATTTACCTTTGTATTTTGCATTTTCTTCTCTCAACAATTGCAATCTTTTTCTTGCACCAACTACCAACGGCATTGGAAGAGACTTTGCAAATACCTGTGAACGCATGTTGTAACGCAAGAAGTCACAAACGTCTTCAGTTGTTGAAATAAATGCTCCAATAGAAGCCATTGACTTAGCGAAAGTTCCAAAGTAGATATCAATCTCATCTTGAACTCCTTGATGCTCTGCAGCACCTGCTCCGGTTTCACCTAATGTACCAAAACCATGTGCATCGTCAATGAATAAACGGAAATCAAATTTCCCTGATCTTCTGAATTCAACGATTTCTTTCAATAATCCCTGATCTCCGGCCATTCCGAAAACACCTTCAGTAATTACCAAAATTCCACCGCCAGTTTCTTCTGTCAATCGAGTAGCTCTAACCATTTGCTTCTCGAAGCTCTCCATATCATTGTGTTGGAAAACAAATCGTTTACCAGCATGCAAACGAACACCGTCAATAATACAGGCATGTGATTCGCTATCGTAAACAATTACGTCTTTTCTATCAACCAAAGCATCAATTGCTGATAACATTGCCTGATATCCGAAGTTTACCAAAAAAGTATCTTCTTTTCCTAAAAAGTCCGAAAGTTCAGCTTCTAAAGCTTCATGCTCGCTGGTTTGTCCAGTCATCATTCTGGATCCCATTGGGTAAGCTAATCCCCATTTCTCAGCAGCTTCTGCATCGACTTTTCTAATCTCAGGATCATTGGCCAAGCCCAGATAATTGTTTACACTCCAAACTAAGCACTCTTTTCCACGAAAACTCATTCTGTTTGAGATTTCTCCTTCTAGCTTAGGAAATGTAAAATATCCATGAACTCCTTTAGCGTATTGACCGATTGGTCCTCTGTTCCCCTTAATTTTTTCAAATATATCTGATGCCATATTCTTATTTTCGTCCATCAATAGATAGACCTATTATGGGTGCGAAATTATGTTGATTTTTCTAACTGACCATGCAGAAATGGAATTTTTATTCTCAAATGAATGTTCATCAACACCTTATTTTAGACTTTTTTAACAAATCAAACCGTATCTTTGTGCGTTAATAATTCACAAATGATAACAAAAGTCAAATTCCTTATTCCTTTAACATTGCTCCTGATTTTGGGGTCGTGTACCGAATACAACAAATTGTTAAAAAGTAATGACAATGAGGAAAAACGGCAGGGAGCACTTCGCTATTACGAAGAAGAAGAATGGATCAAATCCATCACCCTACTCGAAGATATTATTCCTTATTACAAACTAACTGCACAAGGAGAAGAGCTCTACTTTAAATATTGTATGGCCAGTTATCAGTTGGAAGATTATATTTTGGCCGGATATTATTTTAAACGATTCGTTCGCCAATATCCAACCAGTAAAAATGTAGAGGAAGCACTCTTTTTATCGGCCATGTGCTCGGTAAAAAATTCACCAGAATATTCTTTGGACCAAACAGAGACTATGAACGCACTGGATGAAATTCAAATTTTTGTCGACTTGTATCCAAACAGCAATAGAATAGACACCTGTAATAAAATTATGGACCGTCTGGAAGCTAAGTTGGAGTTGAAAAAATACGAAAACGCCTATTTGTATTATAAAACCGAAAATTACAAAGCGGCCGTGGTAGCTTTTGAATCTACGCTACAAAAATATCCTAACTCACCTCATAAAGAGGACATTCATTATTACCTTGTTAAGAGTAACTATTTATTGGCAATCAACAGTATTCCTTCCAAAAAAAAGGAGCGTTTATCGAATACTCTAAAAAGTTATCGTAAATTTGTAGCCCTGTTTCCGGATTCTAAGAACCTTTCAGAGGTTGAGCAAATCAACAAAAAGGCGATAAAAGAACTGGAATTGTTGGAGAATAATTAGTGTAGTAAAAACAAATTGCAATGAACTACAAAAACACAAATGCGGAGAAGTCAACTGTGACAAGAGATTTGGATAATATTTCAGCTCAGTCAGGAAACATTTATAAATCACTTATTGCCATTACCAAACGATCAAACCAGATTAGTTCGGAAATGCGTGAGGAGTTGACAAAAAAATTGGCTGAATTTGCTTCAAGCACAGACAATTTGGAAGAGATCTTTGAAAACAGAGAGCAAATTGAAATCTCCAAATTTTACGAAAGTCTTCCTAAACCTGTAGCAATTGCTGTACAGGAATATCTTGAAGGTAAAGTTTACGTAAGAGACGCATCCGAAGGAGGAGAGAAACGAGAGGAATAATACCCTCATGCTTTCCGGTAAAAAGATTCTAATTGGTGTTAGCGGTAGCATTGCCGCTTATAAATCTGCTTATTTAGTTCGCGAATTTATTCGCTTAGGTGCCGAGGTCAAAGTTGTTATGACTGATGCGGCTACATCTTTTATTGCCCCACTTACCTTAGGTACTTTGGCCAAAAATCCTGTTTCTATTGATTTTGTCAAAGATTCTAAAAGTGGAGAATGGGAGAACCATGTAGAACTGGGATTATGGGCTGATTTATTCTTAATAGCACCTCTATCTGCCAATAGTTTATCCAAAATGGTAAGTGGGAATAGTGACAATTTACTCATTGCCACCTATCTCAGTGCCAAATGCCCGGTTTGGGTAGCTCCCGCCATGGATTTGGATATGTTTAAGCACTTTAGCACTGGCGAAAACCTTCAAAAACTTAAAGAAAAAGGAGTTCATGTTTTAGAACCTCGCGAAGGCGAATTAGCTAGTGGATTGGAGGGAAAAGGGCGAATGGAAGAACCGCCGGAAATTGCAAGGGCTGTTTACGAATACTTCACCCCTAACTCCATTTTAAAAGGAAAGAAAGTTCTTATTACCGGAGGACCAACTTACGAAGCCATTGATCCCGTTCGTTTTATTGGAAATCACTCTAGTGGCTTAACCGGAGTTTTGTTGGCCGAAGCTTGTGCTGAACGTGGAGCTGAAGTTGTTTTGGTAAGTGGACCAGGCTCACACAAAACCAAACACCCTTACGTTACCACCTACTCCATCACCTCGGCCAATGATATGCTAGAGGTAGTTCAAGATCACTGGAATAAGTGTGATTTGGGAATTTTTAGTGCAGCTGTTGCTGATTATCGTCCAGCTGAAGCTGCTGATCAAAAAATAAAAAAGAAGGAGGATGACATGCTCATTCGTCTGGTGAAAAACCCCGATATTTTAGCCTGGGCAGGAAGTCAGAAAAAGGATGATCAATATCTGGTTGGCTTTGCTTTGGAAACTGAAAATGAAGAAGAGCATGCCCGTCAAAAGTTGGAACGAAAAAACCTTGACTTGCTTGTCTTAAACTCATTAAACGATTCTGGAGCGGGATTTGGACATTCAACAAACAAAATCACCCTCATCCGACCAAACAATAATTTGACTAAATTTGAGTTAAAAGAAAAGTCAGAAATGGCTAAAGACATTCTCAATGCCATCGAAAACGATTTGAAATGAAGAAACTCTACATTCTACTGATCATTTTATTTACTGGAACTTTCTCTGGTAAGGGACAGGAACTAAATTGTCAGGTAGACATTATTCCCGCACCTGCTCTGCAAATTGGTCCGGTAGAAAAAGAGGTTTTTGAGGAGATGAAACAATCCATCTTTGACTTCATGAACAATACACGATGGACGAAAGATGTTTTTGAGATTGAAGAACGCATCAATTGTAATATCCTAATCACCATCACAGACATTCCGTCTACAGCAACCTACAAGGGGAAAATTCAGATTCAGTCCTCACGTCCGGTGCACAACACCAACTACAATACCGTTTTGCTGAACCATGTAGATAATAACTTTAATGTGAATTATCTCCGAAGCACAACCATTTTACCTTCTGAAAACTTCCAATATCGAGATAACCTCAGTGCCATTCTCACCTTTTATGCTTATATGATTTTGGCTTACGATTACGATAGTTTTTCACCTAACGGAGGAGATCAGTATTTTAAAAATGCGCAACAATTAGCCAATAACGCCAAAGCCTCTGGAGATGAAGGATGGTCAGCTGCAGCAGGAAAAAGAAATAACCGTTACTGGATGGTTGATAATGCGTTGCAATCCGTTTTTTCACCATTAAGAGATTGTTACTACCGATACCACCGTCTTGGATTTGACATCATGAATGATGATATGGTTAACGGCCGTAAAGAAGTATTAGCGTCCTTAAAGGGATTGGATAAAATTCAACGTTCACGACCAGGTTCATTGAACCTTCAAATGTTTTTAACAGCGAAATCACAAGAACTCATTGATCTTTTCTCGCAATCAGAAACAAGAGAGAAAAATGAGGCCGTTAGTTTGTTGAAAAGATTGGATCCTACAAATTCTTCAAAGTATCAGGAAATCCTAAATTAGCAGCATGCTAAATCGTCTGGAAATTTCCAACTACGCCCTCATTGAAAATGTCGCCCTTGAACTGCACTCAGGATTCACGGTAATTACTGGTGAAACAGGTGCAGGAAAGTCCATTTTACTTAAAGCACTGAACCTTTTAATGGGTCAACGAGCGGACACTTCGGTACTCCGGCAAAACGAAAAAAAATGCTACCTAGAGGCCGAATTTGGGATTGCCAAACTTCAAATCAAAGACTTTTTTGAACGAAATGATCTCGACTATGAAAACGACTGCGTTGTACGTCGGGAATTTACAGCTTCAGGAAAATCACGTTGTTTTGTGAATGATACCCCTGTTTCTGTAAATGTGCTCAAAGAATTGGGAGAGAAACTCATCTCTATTCATTCTCAACATCAAAGCTTAGATGTATTTAGCAGTTCTTTTCAAATGGAATTGATTGACCATTTTTCGGGAATTGAAAAAGAGGTGAATGAGTACCGCAGCAAATTCAGATTATACCGTAAAAAAGTTGATCAACGTATTGAGCTTATCCTCAAAGACAAGGAAAGTAGGAAAGAAAAAGACTATCTCGAGTTTTTATTGAAAGAACTGGAAGAAGCTCAATTGGAGGATAGCAATTTGGAAGAATTGCAGCTAAGAAGTGCTAAAATCGAAAATGCTGAAAAAATTAATGAATCCATTCGTTTTATTGATTCGGTATTCTCCAATGAAAATTATGGCCCTTATAATGGGATTCACAGTATTTTAGAAAGTTTAGACGATCTAAAAAAGATGGATTCTGGCTATGTTGACTTGGCCGCTCGCATGTTGAGCATCAAGATTGAACTCAACGACATTGAAAGTGAAATTGCACAAAAAGCAGGGGAATTTGACTTTTCGGAAGAAGACGCACAAATTGTTCGTGATAAAATTGAAAAGTTCAACAGCCTTCTTTACAAACATAATTTAACCGACTTAGAACAACTCATAGAACTAAAGTCTAAAATCTCTGGTCAATTATCCGACATTCAATTGGTAGAAGATGAACTCTCCACTATTGATGATGAGATTAAACAATTAGAGCAGGATTTACATCAACGAGCTACTACAATAGGTAAAGCGAGACGTAAACGTCTTAGCGAGTTGGAAAAATTGGTTTCAGAAAAACTCTCCCATCTGGCTATGCCCGATGCAGAATTGAAAATAGAATTACAGCCAAAAGAACAATTATGTTCAAACGGATTGGATGAAATTGAATTCCTCTTTAAAACCAATTTAGGTGGTCAGTTTTCTCCACTGAAAAAGGTAGCATCTGGAGGTGAATTATCCCGTTTAATGCTTACCATTTTATCCATTATGTCAGCAAATAAGAATTTGCCAACCCTCATTTTTGATGAAATTGATACTGGAGTTTCAGGAGAGGTGGCAGCTAAAATAGCTTCCGAATTCCAACGAATGGGTGAACAAATTCAGTTGATCGCCATCACCCATTTGGCACAGGTTGCCGGAAAAGGAGCCAATCACCTTCACGTTTCCAAAAGTAGCTCATCAGACAAAACGACAACCTCTGTAAACAATTTGAAAGGCGAAGAACGAATCACGGAATTGGCAAAAATGATCTCGGGCGAAACCATTACAGACGCCGCCAGAGAAAATGCCATTAACCTCTTAAAAACTGTATGAACAATAAAGTTGTAATCACCGGAGCAGTCTTAATTTGTCTTGCTATTATTTTTGGAGCATTCGGTGCTCATGGATTAGAAGGAAAGGTTGAGGCTAAAGCCATTGAAAGCTGGAAAACCGGATCAACTTACCAAATGTACTGTGGTTTTGGTTTATTAATCTTAGGATTAGTCGCCGAAAAGTTCAATTTTAACCTTAAATCTTTCCTGATTTTGAACCTTATTGGGGTGATTTTATTCTCAGGTGGAATCTATATTCACACCTTCTCGGCAATGGTTCCAGCACTTAAACCAGCCGTTTATTTCGTACCATTAGGAGGCTTTTCCATGATCTTTGCATGGGCCACATTTATCATTCTGTTTATCCGCAGGCGATAATTCTTTAACATTTAATATTTAGCTTTTTAACAATTCAACAGTATTTCACTGGACAAATAGGTGCTATTTCCGTATTTTTGTACACTAAATCGTTTTAGCAAATGAAAAAACTTATCACCTCATTATTCTTGCTAAGCGGACTAATGTCCTTTGCGCAAGATACCACCTGGGTGCAGACTTTCACTTATGATAGTATCTCCACCCGACGAGCGATTTTCCCTTTTCCAGCGGATTTGGAAGGAAAACAGTTCGAAAAAGTTCTAATGTACTACAACATCAAATGTGACCCACTTACACCATGGGATGGTTACAATTGTGGAGAGTGGGATTACCTTGCTCATTCACATATTTGGGATCATACAGGAGAGTTAGATAGTACTTTGGTTGAAGGACCTCGATACCTCATTAACAATGAAGACTTACCAACTATTGAGTATGTCACTTCACCTTACTACAACTATTATCAAAACTATCAGTACTTCATTAACTACACCTCAGAAGCAGATAATGATTACACGATTGGAGTTGGGTCTGATGCTGCAGCTTATCCTTTTGGAGCTGATAATTCAAACCAACGAACTCAAATTTTATGGACTGCTGCTGAACTTTCAGGAGCAGGTATTACCGCTGGTGATATCGATAAAATCAGATTTGACCTAGGAGCAGTTGGTGGATCAATGGGTAACCTAACGGTTAAAATGAAACATACTTCGGCCACTGATATCACTGAGTTTGATAATGAAGACTGGACTACGGTTTTTCAGTTAAATACTAACTTTTTAGCAACCGGAACCAATACACTTAATTTAACTTATCCGTTTGCTTATGACGGAACGTCTGATTTATTGGTAGACATCTCTTTTGAGAACATGACGGCTACCGGAACGGACAATACAGTTAACAGTAGTACAACAGCTAACACCTCAGTTGTTTACACAAACGAAAAATTAGGATACCTCAATGTGAGTGATGATAATTTCGCTATTGTAGAATTGAGTGATTACGATTTTGACGAAGAAATTACTATTTCTTTCTGGGCAAATGGAGATGTAGATGTGTTACCAAAAAACACTTCAATCATCGAGGGACAGGATAGCCTTGGAAACAGAATTGTAAACGTACACTTCCCTTGGAGTAATGAGCGTCACTATTGGGATTCTGGTGAAGGAAACGGATATGACAGAATTGACCAAGCCGCTACTACTGGAGAATTTGAGGGAGAATGGCACCATTGGGCATTTACTAAGAATACAGGAACTGGTGTAATGAACATTTATAGAGATGGTACATTATGGTTAACAGGTTCTGATAAAAACCGTTTGGTTGGAATCGT
>JAKSBJ010000068.1 GCA_022361195.1 Flavobacteriales bacterium | reverse complement strand
GAAGCAACAACGCCATAATCACCTTCCGAAATAGTGTTACTCCGGATTAAATTATTTCCCAAAGACATATTTTTGACATCAATACCTGTCCCAATACCCGTCATTGTATTACCAGTAATATTAATGTCCTCTCCGGTTGCGTTTCGCATTACAATTCCCACATAATTGTCAGTATTAACAGATGAAAAATCACCAATAAAGTTATTGGATAATGTTATATTCTTTAAGGTTGTCGGAACCTCAGCTCCTAGTTCTATTGCTGTATAAGCATAGTCAAAATCTTGGATAATATTGTGTTGTGTTTCTGTGCTAAAGTAATTGGAATGAATAGTTACATTTTCTACCGTATAATGTAAACCAATTGCAGCCCAACCAACATCATAAAATTCATTATTGATGAGTTCTAAATTTGCGGGATAATCACAATGAATAGCTCGTTGGGCAAAAGGCGAATCATAATCGAATTCAGAATTTCTAAAGCTAAATCCATCAGGAGAAAACATCATAATTGGCCAAGAAGAAGTGGCAGCACCAAAAGTACAGCCAACAAATTCATTTGGGGATGTTTCATTAATAGCGTAAGCTCCATAATTTTCAACTAATAAATGCCTGTCATTGTTGAGGAAAGTTACATTTTTACACTGAATTTGTTGTACTACATTTGTTGTAATAGGTGATACTCCAAGTTCATAATCGTATGTGTAAATTGCAATTTTAGCACCAGAAATTAAAAAGTTCTCCAGGTCAATAGCATTTGTACCAATTGATCCACCTATTTCATTGGTACCTTCAACATACACTCCACCCCAATTGGCCATTGAAGAGGATGGATGTTTGACAAACGAACCATTTGTTCCCTCAAGAATCCCTCCATTATGCACATATATTCTAACATTCGGCAATAATGTCAAATCTGTATTAACGATTAGTTTTCCGCCATCTTCAATATAAATATTTCCATAAATTGTCAACGGAGAATTCCATGTCACAGTTGTTCCAGATGAAACAGTAAATTGCGAATTTGAACTCAATGAAGAAGTCAATAGGATTATTATTAAGATAAGATTGATCTTTTTCATATTATTAAATCATTTGAATTTTGAACCAAAGTACGATTTACCCCTAAAATTTTGACTTCTGTTTAATAAGTGGTATCTCATAATTAACAAATGGTTAATCCGCGATTTTCAATAATGATATCTACTCTTTCATTTAAACATTTACAAAGGAGATAGATAAAATCACTATCAAATCTTATATTGACAATGAAAAGCTGAACTGACTCTAAAAATTTCATTACGAGGCTTCCCATACCTGATTAGAGAACTTTACCTTACTTGATCAAAGGATTCAAATCACTATAAGAAACCACTTAGGCGGGCTTTTCAACTACGTAGGGGGGCATTCTTCAGAAAAAAGAGAACTAACTTAGTTCTCTTTTAGAATGTTTTCGAGCGTTGTGGGATTTTTCTTACTCACCACTGAAGAGAGCAAAGCGAACGGTTTTTATTTTTGACCTGTAGAGTCATAAATAAAAATCATTCAAACAATTGTTTTGATACATTACCCAAATTGAAACATTACCCAAATTGAAACATTACCCCTTTTGATTCATTATCTGTTTTGCTTACATTTGAAATGTAAGTATTAATCTAATTTCGTGAAACTTCTAGCATACTTTCTTTTCTTCTTAATCTTTAGCTTAGTTACAGCCTGCAATAACAATGACCCATACAACGAGATGATGAATGACATTGATATTTCAATTCAAGAATCCGTCAAAGAACAAAAAGAGATTGAAAAACAGTGGTTAGAATTAAAAGAAAATATCAAAAACAAAATTGCCACAGATTCCATTGGAGGAATATCTTTTTTAGATTCTTTGATTGAAAGCAAGAAAAGGTATACTAATTATCAGAAAATTGAATTACTCCTCTTTTCATGGGAAATCCTATATGAATTAGAAGCATACCAATTGGCATTGGAGCAATGCATAAAAGCTACTAAACTATCCAAGCTAAAGGATCCCTTAAATATGATATATCAAGCAGGTTCTTATACTCAACTAGGCAATTTTGATTCTGCAAAAAAAATAATAATTGAAGCAACAGAATACAGTCCTCAATACAACTGGTTGCTTGGTAATTTATACGAGGTAATAAAAGAAAAAGAACTTGCTATTCAACAGTATGAACAATTATACAAATCGGATACTATAAGATTCCATTTTTGTGTAGAAAGGATCAAAGAAATAGAAAGTGGAACTCCTCTACTTTTAGAGTTAGATTACTCCAAAATAGAAGAGGTTCCTAAACTTATCATTATGTGACTAGAACGTTTCTATTTTATCTATTGTTTTTGAGACTGATTTTAAGAAGCTCCCCATCTGATATGCTTTTGGAGTCACTATAATAGTTGGTAAAATATTTCTATCCCAATCAACATTGTTTGGTAAAGAATAGTCAACCGGAGGTTCTATATCCTCGAAATTCCAAATTCCGGCATCGCGCATTATCTCTTCACCTATTGTATACATACTTATATCTGCTCCATAAT
>JAKSBJ010000069.1 GCA_022361195.1 Flavobacteriales bacterium | reverse complement strand
TCAAAATAGTTCTTGGACTTGTCTGAATACCACTTTTCTTTTAACTCATATCCAGCATCATGAATCATGACATTAATTCCTTCGCCCTCCGGAGTTTGATGCGAAAAGTAGTTCCTATTCGCCATATCAGCAGCCTTTTTCTCTGCAACTTCTGCCAGAATAGGATTCCACACCAAAGCCGGACGTTTTTCATATGCCGATAGCTTAATACCCACTTCATCCGAATAAGCAGCGGGATTAGCTCTCATTTCATTGAGATACTCAAATGCCTTTTGAGCCTCGTCCTTTTTCAATTCTGCATTTTGATTTAAAACAATAAAACTATTGACAGAAATACATAGGGTCAACAATAAGCTAATTCTCAGAAATAATTTCATCTACGATCTTTTTGAAATATAATCATCTGCTTTAAAATCGGTTACACTTGTTCATTCACCTCAACAGATAATAAAAATTGCTGTTTAACCATTCGACCATGAGCACTGGCTACATTCCATTTTTCAGATAAAATACCTGAAAGTTTCTCAATTAATCCATTCATAGAACGATGTGCGTGTAAAACAGAAATATCAAGCATTCCGCTTCTCAAAACAGTAAACTTTAAAGTTACATTCCCACTGTTTGGAACGGAAAAGTCCTTTAATCCCCAATTCAATTTTTGCTCCATGAGTTCAATTCCTCCATAGGGGAAAGCCTCTGCATAAGGCCGTTTATGAGAAGCAGCCATTATTTGAGGAGGAGGAGGAAATTCTTCTTCCAAGATCTCTACCCCACGCAATTCATCAATGATGTAATTTAGTGAATCAATTGTCTCTTGTGATTTGTTTTTTTGTTCCCTCAATGCTTCCTTACTTTCTTTTTGTTCCCTAATATAACGTTGAAGTAATTCAAGCTCTCTTTTGTCCATCCCACCCACCGGGTAATCTGTCAAATAAATGGGATAAAAACAATCTTCTTTTTTAAAGGGGTAAGTCTTCGTTTCATACTCTCCAACAACCTTAAAGTAACCATCCTCAATTTTGTTGTAAGCCAATTTTGAATAAAAGGCCAAATGTGCTGATGGCATGGTCACCGTCATACCAAAATCATGAATCAACTTTCCTTTTTTATTAAAATAGGAAACGTGTTTGTTACTTTGAGGACAATAAATCAACATTCCAACCGAATCAGACACTTCCTTTCCTTTTTCAGCAATATTAAGAGAGAGCTTTATTTCACGCTGAATTCGTTCTTTAGCAGTGATATCAATTCCTATTCCACCTTCAACCAGGAAATAATAATCACAATCAGTAAAGGCTCTGTCTTCTATTTCATAATTGGGATGAAAAAAAGTAAGACTATCTTCCAACATCTCTGGTGTAACATGACGAAACTCCACAAGACCGTCCCCATTCGCATATCTACCCTGATCGCCAATGTTAACATAGGTATTCTCTACCCCACCCCAATCAAACTCATCATGAATGAATACTTTTAACCGTATTTGAGCATTAACTACTCCAGCACTCATGAACATAAAAACCACCAACACAAATCGCATCATATCATCTCAAATTTATTTTCAATTTTAATCTTTTAGTCCTTAACGACCTCAATTGAAATAATTACTCTATCCTTAATTCGTTTACCTGCAAAAACACCTGGTTCCCATTCCATATCTTTGGCAACGGAAAACACTTTCCGAACCAAGTCTCCTTTATCCTTACCCGCATGAATTACCGATGGGTAGACCCGCCCATCTTTTGAAACAGTCAATTCTAAGGTTACATTTCCAACAGTTCGGATATTCATAAATTCAGTTTGAGCCATTACCCGCTCTTTAAAATAATCCAATCCTTTTTTGGGCTGAGCAGGATTTTGAGCCAAAAGATACGGATAGGGTTCATAAAATAACGGTTCCTCCTCAGGAAGTATTTCAACCGGTTCTCCTTTCAACATGGCAATCTCAGCCTTTAAAGAATCAATCACCCAAATCAAATTTCTTTGTTCTTTCCAATGCTCTTCCTCCAGCTCTTTGGTCTCTCTGAAATACCTTTTAAGTAATTCCAACTCTCTATTATCGATTCCCTCTACTTCTTCGACCAAATAAACGGCATCAAAACAATCCTTCTTTTTAAACGAAACGGTAGTCTCATAACCATTTCCCCGGGCTGTAAAATAACCATCTTCTACCAGGTCATAAGCAATCTTTGCATAAAGTGGCTTGGGCTGAAAATTTACTTTTCCAAAATCATGAATGAGATTTCCGTTTTTTCCAAAATATTGAACTTCTGCACCAGCATTTGGACAAAGCACTTTTAGTTTAACCGTATCATTTTGGACCTTTTCTTTATGAGCAATTGGAAGCGTCAATTCAATTCTATTTTGATGCTTTTCTTGGGCCTCAACAAAAATAACCAGCTCATGAGAGGAGAGTAACAAATAATCATAAGCTGCAAATGGGCGATTCTCAAATTCATAATCTGGATGTCCAAAAAATAAAGTGTCATCCATATTGAAGGCTGACAGTTGATGTACATACATCTTCCCCGCTTCATTGGAGACAGCCGCTCTACCGGCAAATTCAACCTGCACATTGTCTATAGGATCTCCACTAAAAGATTCCACTACATTGATTCCTAAACTAAATTGTGCCTTCGCACTAACAGCAACAATTGCCATTAAAATTAATCCTACTATTCTCATCATATTATTTCGATGCAGGAAATTTACTTTTTACATAAGAATAGACAACGATTTGTTTAGCTTTTTTGAAAAGAGTGTACTAAAATGTTGTTTTCCGAAGAGATTTTTAAAATGTAAAACCCTGAATGTAAACCCTTAAGATCAACTTCTGTTTTACTACTTGATTCAAGTCTTTGACTCATAACTTTTTGTCCCGTTATGGTGAAGATTTCAATTATTCCATGATCAATTGGGGTATTAAACTTTAGATTTAGGACATTATTTGCTGGATTAGGATAAAGTTGAAGGATGGTGATTTTGGACTCTGTCAAACCTATATCATCTGGTACCAGGGTTTCAAAATTTCCCAGTCCTGACCAATCGCTAGTGTCACCTTCAGCGCAAATAGAACGAACATAAAAATCATAATCCTGATCCCACATCAAATCAGTTAATGAATAAGGATTTGAATCGGTCACAATAAGATTGCCTTCCCCCAGAGAAAAACCTCCTTCTCCCCATTCTATTTGCCACTCAGCAGCACCACTTTCATCTTCCCATGAAATATTCGCCGAATTGGTCGTAACATCCATAGCCTCCAAATCAACCGGTTCGGGACAGGAATCCTGACCATTTGCAAAATAAGAAATGAAACAGAAAAAAAGTAAGGCTGTCTTCCGCATATTTGTGAACTTGATTAACGATACACAAAATAAGAAAAATCAGCAAAACAATTCAAAATCAAGCAGATTGAGTCTCTTCCTCTTTCTTATAAGTAACTCCAATTCTGTTTAAATTCTCAATAGCCGAAGAGATACTTTGAATGTTATCAAAAATCAACCTCAGCTTGTTATTACGTTCATTCATTTTAACTCCTTTTGGATTAGTTTGAATGAAAGAAAGTACCTTGGTGAAGGTGGTGGATTGATAATAAGGTGAATCTTGTTTAGAGACAAAATACCCCAACATTTTATTGGACTTGATGACCAATTTTTCAAAGCCAATACTTCTTGCCAACCATCTCAGACGAATAGAGTGGATGAGTTCTTCAACCACTTCTGGAACAGGACCAAAACGATCTGCCAGGCCATTTTCAAATACCTCCAGTGCTTGTTCGCTTTTTGAGTTGTCCAAATTCTGATAAATCATGAGACGTTCAGCCACATTGTTGATATAAGTATCCGGAATTAGTAATTCCAAATCTGTTTCCAAAATACAATCCCGAACAAATTCTCGCCCATCTACATTTGGATCTTCCTCAAACAAATCTTTAAATTCATTTTCCCGTAGTTCCTGAACGGCTTCATCCAAAATTTTCTGGTACATCTCAAATCCAATATCGGTAATGAATCCGGATTGCTCACCTCCCAGTAAGTTTCCTGCTCCACGAATGTCCAAATCACGCATAGAAATGTTGAAGCCCGATCCTAAATCAGAAAAATGTGCAATGGCTTCCAACCTTTTTCGGGAATCGGAAGGTAAAAGATGCATTGGTGGGGCAATTAAATAACAAAAGGCTTTTTTATTCGATCGCCCAACTCTACCTCTCATTTGGTGCAAGTCGCTCAAACCAAAATGCTGTGCATTATTAATGATAATGGTGTTTGCATTGGAAACATCAATTCCAGACTCGATAATGGTTGTTGCAACTAAAACATCATAATGTCCATTCATAAAATCGACCATGATACTCTCCAACTTTTTCCCATCCATTTGTCCATGTCCAACACCAATTTTAGCTCCAGGACAAAGTCGACCAATCATTCCGGCCACTTCATGGATGTTTTGAACTCGGTTGTGAATAAAATAAACTTGTCCTCCACGACCAACTTCGTAAGAAACGGCGTCTCGAATCACCTCTTCGTTTAATCCAATAATCTCTGTATCTACCGGCTGACGATTTGGTGGAGGTGTATTGATCACAGACAAATCCCTCGCTCCCATCAAAGAAAATTGCAATGTTCGCGGAATTGGAGTTGCTGTTAGCGTCAAGGTATCCACCGAAGCTTTGAACAACTTCAATTTGTCCTTCACTCCCACTCCAAACTTCTGTTCCTCATCAATAATGATCAATCCCAGATCTTTGAATTTTACATCTTTTCCTACCAGTTTATGCGTTCCAATAATAATATCGGTTTCTCCCCTTTCCAGTTTCTTAAGCGACTCGGTAATTTGCTTTTGCGAACGGAAACGGTTGACATAATCAACATTACACGGAAATCCTTTTAAACGCTCAGAGAAAGTTTTATAATGTTGTAATGACAAAATGGTGGTTGGAACCAAAATAGCGACCTGTTTGCTATCGCAAACTGCCTTAAAAGCTGCTCTTATCGCAATTTCTGTCTTACCAAAACCTACATCACCACATACGAGCCTATCCATTGGAGCTTGTGCCTCCATATCTTCCTTCACAGCTTTGGTCGCCTTTAACTGATCTGGTGTATCCTCGTAAATAAAGGAAGCCTCCAACTCATTTTGCAAATAATTATCTGGCGAATAAGCAAAACCTGATTCTTGCTTTCTTTTGGCATAAAGCTTAATAAGGTCGTAAGCAATTTCTTTAACCTTTGCCTTCGTTTTATTCTTGGTATTGGTCCATGTATTAGAACCAATTTTGTGCATTTTAGGCTGCGTCCCATCTTTACCCGTGTATTTGGAAATACGATGAAGGGAGTGAATAGAAACGTAAAGCACATCATTGTCTTTATATACCAAACGAATCGCCTCCTGAGGTTTTCCGTTGACATCAATGAGTTCCAAACCAGAGAATTTTCCAATCCCATGATCAATATGCGTCACATAATCTCCTTTTTGAAGATTATAAATCTCTTTAAGGGTAAGTGCCTGTTGATTTTTACGATACCCTTCCTTTAGGCGAAAACGGTGGTAACGCTCAAAAATCTGATGATCGGTATAACAAACAAATTTGAGTTTTTTGTCAATAAAACCTTCGTGCAATGCCATTGACAATGTCGTAAAGGTCACACTGCTTTCCAAATCTTCAAAGATGGAATAAATACGTTCAATTTGTTTTGCCTGATTTGAGACGATCATGTTCTCAAAACCTGCTTTTTCATGTGTTTTAAAATCCTCAATCAACAATTCAAACTTCTTATTAAAGCTTGGTTGTAATCCAATGTCAAAATGAACCGGATCAGATTGGTAAAAATCTTGCTCTCCAAATTCAACCACAGCAAAGCCTTCCATTTGTTTACGGAATGCATTTTTTTCAAAAAAGAGATCAATTGGTGGAGAATAATTCACGGGAGATTCGGGCAGTGCATTATAAATTTCTACTGCCTTTTCGTATTCTATTTTTAAGACACCCTCAATTCCTTCATAATTCCGAATCCAAATTTTGGTTTTATTGGACATAAACTCCAGGAGAGTTGCCCTTTCCTCTTCGGTTTTATACTGTTGGATGTTTGGAACAACTGTAAAACGTGAAAGTGTTTTGGTTGAAAGTTGGTTGACTGGATTAAAAGTCCTGATTGAATCTACTTCATCCCCAAAAAACTCAACCCGATAAGGTTCATCATTTGAAAAAGAAAAGACATCCACAATTCCACCTCTTACTGCAAATTGTCCTGGAGCATAAACAAAGTCTACTTTTTCAAATTCATACTCAATAAGTAGTTCATTAATAAAGTCGATGGAATATTCGACCCCTTTTTTGATTTCGAGAATGTTTTTTGCAAACTGCTTTTTGGTAACTACTTTCTCAAAAATAGCTTCAGGATAAGTGACAATGATCGAATTATTACCACGATTGATTCGTTCTAGCACCTCAGCCCGTGAAACCACATTGGCATTGTCTATTTCTTCAAACTGATATGGTTTCTTGTAAGAGTGTGGAAAGAAGAATAGATTTTGAGCATTTTTTTTCAAATTTTGTAGGTCATTGAAAAAAAATGCGGCTTCTTCCTTATCTCTCAAAATAAATAGGTGATATCCCTTTGACAACTGTGTAATGGCATCCGCTACAACAGCTTTTGAGGAACCTACTAAACCTTTTAAACTAATTTTTGGGGTGTCGCCTTCCAGTTCCGAAACAATTGATTGAATTTGTTCAGATTCCTGGTAAGCCAGTCGGAATTCGTCCAGCGTCATGCCGCAAAATTAACAAAAAACCGATGGAGAATTGATATGCACGAATAGAATTTATACTTGAAAAAAGCCTGTTTTTAGTGCCGTAGGATGTTAAAAAAAGTTTAAAAACAGCCTTTCAAGCAAACGCTTTATTCTGGTGAAACGTCTTAATTACAAGAGCGCTACATTTAGACAAGACACTTACAATGAACTATTTAAAGAAAGAATTCAATCGTTTATTTCCCTTTTCGCTGGTTATTGGCGTAATAGGCGGAGTACTATTGATATTGGTCAACAACCTCCTTTCATCGAAAGTGCTACCTATTTTAGCTGTTTATGCATTAACCATTGGGTGCGGGGTTTATTTGCTTAACCGCATGCGGTATCGAAAAGATACCAAAAGCTCTGTTTTATATGGTTATTTGCTCTACGCCATTATGACGGTTATTTCCTTTTTAGACACCTTAATGAATACCAATCATTTTTTTCATAACCCACTTTTTGAACAGTTGTGGATTTTTGCCCTTATTTTCTTTGGTGTTTCTATTGTTTCTTTGCTGGTTACCGCTTTGTTTAAAGGAAAAATTTTATCTTAATCTCTAAGCTATAAACAGCTAAGTATGTTAAGAAGTACCTCCTTTTTCATTTTTATTTTGTTTTTGACCTGGTCGTATAAAGCGACAACTCAAGTTGATAGTGTTACAACGAAAGTTCTTCCCGGAGCATTTGATAGCATTCAATTTTCGATTTGGAACGTCCAGTTCAAAGAGGCCTCCTTAGATGGAAAAGAATATATGATTGAACTCGACCGAAAGCTTCTTGTAGATGGTGATGATTTGAGTATTGCCAACGCACTTATCAATGAGCCTTCTTATGACTATACACGATCAATGCAAAATCACTTCAATCTAGTCTTTGATTTTTACTTAGAAGGAAAAATTGCCGCAAAAGTGACGATCTCAACCATGACCGGAAATGTTGATATTTCTAATAAGATTAATAAAAACTACTTCAGAAATAACTGCTCAGAAAAACTCAATCATTTATTGATTCAGCTATTAGAAAAATACAATTTCCTACATCACTTGGATGAAATTGATTTGATGGGAATAAAATAGGAGGGTGCTTTAAGCCTCTTCTCTCAAGAAACCTTCCAACTTTTCAACCATATCTGAATTTCCTACAAAAAATGGTACTCTTTGGTGAAGGTCATTAGGCTCAATCTCCATAATTCTATTTTCACCATCTGAGGCTTTTCCTCCCGCTTGCTCAATGATAAAAGCTATTGGATTACACTCATACAACAATCTCAATTTCCCATTAGGAGCCGAAGTGGTTGATGGATACATATAAACTCCACCCTTAATTAAATTTCGGTGAAAATCGGCTACTAAGGAACCAATGTATCTGGCAGTGTAAGGTCGATTACTTTCTTTGTCAATTTGTTGAGCATACTGGATGTACTTTTGAACTCCTGCAGGACTCTTTTGATAGTTCCCTTCGTTGATGGAATAGATTTTTCCTTTTTCAGGTGTTTTAAGGTTAGGGTGAGATAAAATAAACACTCCCAAACCTGGATCATACGTAAATCCATTTACTCCTTTACCAGTTGTATACACCAACATAGTTGACGATCCGTAAATGACATATCCTGCGGCTAGTTGCTCAGTTCCCTTTTGCAAAA
This sequence comes from Flavobacteriales bacterium, assembly GCA_022361195.1. Lineage (GTDB taxonomy): Bacteria > Bacteroidota > Bacteroidia > Flavobacteriales_D > Crocinitomicaceae > JAKSBJ01. The sequence continues at coordinate 29,044 of JAKSBJ010000069.1, read as the reverse complement.
AGTCTTCCATGCTCACTGGACTTCCTTTTGGAGTGACTCTTTTGTAAATGCTGAAAATTGTTCCGATAGAAACATTCACGTCAATGTTTGACGATCCATCTAAGGGATCCATAGAAACGATGTATTGCCCATCTGGGTTTATTGGAATAAAATCATCATTTTCTTCAGAAGCAATACCTGCCACCACTTTTCTTGCTCGCAAAGCTTTGATGAATTGATTATTGGCATAAACATCCAACTTCTGTTGATCTTCTCCTTGTATATTTTGTGATCCAACTGCCCCTAAAATATGACTTAAAAGTCCAGCTTTGTTCACCTGTTGTGAAACAATTTTTGAAGCTAATCGAATGGCTGATAACAAACGAGAAAATTCACCGGTTGAACCCGGAAAATCTTGTTGTTTCTCAATAATAAATTCGCCCAGAGTGGTAACGTTTTCCATAGTTTCAGAATCTTTGTGCAAAGATAAGATAATGATTGAGTTTGCAGAATAAAAAGCAGTTCTGTCAGCTATTCTCTGTGATTTCGTAAATTTGTACCATAAGCAATAGCTATGAAAAAAAGGCTTTTCATTTTTTTTAGTTTTTTACTTCTCGCTCAGGAGGTATTTGCTCAGTGTGCTATGTGTAAAGCTGTGGCTGAAGACGGCATTGAAGAAGAAGCTAATAATATTAATACGGGCATCATTTATATTATGCTCATCCCCTACATTATTTTGTTGATTGCTTTCCGCAAAAAAATCTTTGGAATGCTAAAGGAGATTTGGGAAATTCCGCAAGTTAATGGCACAAAAAAACCGATTGATTAAAATCGGTTTTTAATTTATAATAGAAATTTTTTCTTCTTTATTTAATCTGATTTGGATCTGCTTCAGCTTGTTTGTTGTAATCCACTTGCTTTTTCATCCAGAATCCAAATGCAAGGAAACCAAATATTAAGACTAGCATCCATGGTAAATCAGCCCAAGGTTCTAATGTATTTTCAAAAAGCCAATAGGCGGCGTCTTTCAATCCGTAAAAAAAATCTGCAGAACTCATAGCATTCAATTTTGTTAGGACAAATGTAACAATAAAATCCATTATTTTTACTCCGTGCTTGTAAATTTATATAGATCCAGAACTCCTGTTGCGGTAATGAGTTTACCCCTGTTAATTGGGATTCTTGCCAGTAGCATTTTTTTCACCGAACCGCAGAGTAGAGACGCCTTTTATCAGTGGCAAACTGATTTGTTAAACACGGTTTACGCTAACGATTTGATTCATTTTGGATTAGTGGTTTTTTTGGTGAGCTTAACCTCCCATCAACTCAACAATTTAGTTAACCGACACGACTTTTATAATAAGGCCACTTTTTTACCTGGATTGATTTATTCGCTCACTTTGGTTTCTTTTGGGCAACTACAATTAAGCAGTGATTTATTATCCCATTTGTTCATTGTCCTATCCTTAATGCAAATTTTTAAAATCAGACGGCAGGAGGAAGCTAAAGCGATTGTTTTTAACAGCAGTTTTTTGTTGGGAGTTTCAGTGATGATTTCTCCTTTATTGTTTATTGTTTGTCTGATTCCCTGGATTGCCTTAATCATTTTTAGACCATTTGTTTGGAGAGAATGGGTCATGGGAATTATTGGCTTTACCATTCCTGTTATATACCAATTTTCCATTGCTTATTTATTTACCGGAAATTTCACACTACCTCTTACCTCCAACGACATTCAATTAGAAGAAATTCAAATGAGCGGTTTTGATTTGACCATTTATGAAATAAGTTGTCAGACTTATTTTTTATTATTTGCTCTTTATTCTTTCTGGCGTTTGTTGGTTATTAACACTACCGAAGTTGTTCGATTCAAAAAACAAAGTCAAATGCTCATACACTTGTGTTGGACACTTGGTTTAGGCTTTATTTTAGAGTGGCTTTTGTTTAATCAATACCTTCTGGCTTTGGCAATTCCACTCTCCATTATCATTAGTATTTCCCTACTTCATTCCAAAAACTCAACAGTTGTTAACAGCATAGTTATAATTTGGTTCATAATTAGTCAGGCTATTTTATTCGTTTGATCAAATACATTCTCTAAATTTGTACGCTCATTAATACTCAATAGAAATTAAATGAAATTTGGAGTCGTAACATTTCCGGGATCTAATTGTGATGAAGACATGGTTTATACATTGGAAACCAGTCTTGGACAAAAAGTTGAACGCCTTTGGCACAAAGATCATGACCTGAAAGGGTGTGATTTTATAGTTCTTCCTGGAGGATTTTCGTTTGGTGACTATTTAAGATCAGGGGCTATTGCCAAGTTTTCACCAATCATGAAAGAAGTCATTGCGCATGGTCAAAAAGGCGGGTATGTAATGGGAATTTGCAACGGATTTCAAATTCTTTGCGAATCACCTCTTTTAGATGGAGCTCTTTTACACAATAACTCTCAAAAGTTTATTTGTAAAAACATTCACCTAAAGCCTAAATCAAGTACAGCTGCTATTTCTAAAGACTTGGATTTTGATAAAGCATACAAAATTCCAATCGCTCACGGAGAAGGTCGCTTTTATGCTCCTGAAGATACGTTAAAGGAGATTTACGACAACGATCAGGTTTTATTTCAGTATTGTGATGCTGACGGAAATGTTAGTGAAGAGCATAACCCAAATGGTTCTGTTGATCACATTGCAGGTATCTGCAACAAGTCTAAAAATGTATTCGGAATGATGCCTCACCCAGAAAGAGCTTCAGACGAAAATTTAGGTAATACCGACGGAAAAATGTTGTTCGAGTCTATTCTCAACAATCTTTCTTAAGCCCTCCAACAAACCCATAACACCCTAACAAACAGGCTGAAAACAGTCTTAAAAACTATTTTTATAAACATATATTTACTTTTATAGTTGTATATTTATAAATATAGTTATATGTTTGTTCCATGAAACGGAAAAAGGAACTCACAAAAGCCGAGGAACAAATTATGCATGCCATCTGGAAAGTGGAAAGAGGGTTTGCCAAGGATATTTTGGAACAGCTAAACGATCCAAAACCCGCCTATAATACAGTTCTAACAGTAATTCGAGTGTTGGTTCAAAAAGGATTTGTCAAGTTTGACACTTTTGGAAAGTCTAATCAATACTACCCAACCATTAGCAAAGAGGATTACTCAGCTCAACAACTCAAAACCCTTAAGCAGAATTACTTTAATGATTCTAATGCTCAGTTATTGTCCTTTTTTGTAAAGGAGAATGGTATTGACATTAATGAGTTGGATGACATTATTCAACTCATCAAAAAAGAAGAAGAAAATGAATAGCTTTTTGTGGTACCTACTAGAGAGTAATTTGATCATCCTGATCTTATTCGTTGTTTTTTTGGCATTAAAACGTCGACTTAACTTTAGTAACCAACGTTATTTACTATTGAGCATTCCAATTTTTGCTTATTTGGTTATTGGTCTAAAGTCCTTTTTACCCTCCAATGCATTCGTGACTGTTCCTGTTGTTCATTTAGAACACATTACGGTAAGTAATACAGCCGAAAATAGCTTGGAATTGAGTAGTTGGCTCTACGGTTTATTTGATATTACGGTGGTTTACTGGATTGGAGTAAGTTTATTCCTTGCCTACAGTTTGTTTCGTTTTGGACGATTGTTATATGTACTTCTCAAGAATAAAATAAAAAAAGAAGAAGATTATACTTTAGTAGCCATTGAAGAACATGATTCTTTTTCATTTTTCCGGTTTATTCAATTACGACCGGATTTGGAAAATTCGGGTAAACAACTAGTTCTGGAGCATGAAAAAATTCATGTTCAAAAACACCATTCCGTTGACATTTTAATCATGGAGTTTTTCCATATCATTTCCTGGTTTAATCCTGTATTTCCAATTATAAAACAAGAATTAAAAAAGCTGCACGAGTGTGAAGTGGATGAATTGATGTACGCTCGTCACAAAAGCAAATACATGCGTTTTTTGGTGCATTATACGCTCGGAACCTATCCAAGTCCTAATCTATCCAATCAATTTTATCATCCATTAACAATAAAAAAAAGGTTAGAAATTATGAAAGCAAAAAATCAGCAACGAAAAATATTCGTATTAATCATTCCAATGTTACTCTTTAGTACAATGCTCATTTCCTGGACTAATATTGATTTTCGTCCAAGTGGTGAAGCCGAAGTTTTTACTCCATTAGGAAAAGGTGATCCTGATGTTCACCCTCAATTTCCGGGAGGACACGAAGCCCTTGTAAAATTTATGGGAGACAATATCAAATATCCAAAGGCAGCGCAAAAAGCTGGTACCCAAGGAACAGTTTATGTTGAATTTGTCGTAGGTAAAGATGGTTCATTGTCTGATTTCAAAATAAAAAAAGGGGTTGACAAACTCTTAGACGAAGAAGCATTACGCGTAATAAAAACAATGCCAAAATGGAAAGCTGGGACAAAAGACGGTAAAAAAGTCGCTGTCAAACATGTACTTCCAATCAATTTTAAATTATAAAAACAGATATAAGATAGGATAGTAAACTTATAGGTTTTTAGTTAGGATGACGTGCCTCGCCAATGGGTACGTCATTCGCCGTTTGATAAAGTTTCTACTTTAATGGATATGACAAACTACCTCATAATAAGTTCCACTACTGTCTGTATATCCCTCATTTAACAATTTATCCTTCTTCTCATCACAGTATTCTCCTAACTCTACTTCTTCCTCCGGAGACACCACATAATGACAACTACCACATTCGCTGCAGGCACTCATTACCACAATCAGCATAACTAAAAAAGAAAAGGATATGATTTTATTTACCATGGAATGCATAACGCCAATTCCATGGTATTGTTTTATCTCCTACTCTTTAGTTGGCATAATCGTAAGCAACGGTATATCGATCCGAAACATGCGTTTTTAGTTCTGACACAGCTGAACTAAAATCAGAAAAGGAACTTAAAAACGAATAGTCAGACGTTTCTTCCTCAACTGCATTCTGAATGATAGATGCCAAATCATCATAATATGATTGCATTTTAGAAGGTTCAAAAGCCCCATCTATAAAACTCAATATATGGGTTTTAAACTGAGCCTCGTAATCTGAAACCGATAAAATGTATTTGATCAATGGCCAATCTGCATCACTTATTTCACTAAACTCAAAAGATAATGCTCCCCCCATTTTCCCTTCTTCAAAAGCTTCGTTATTATCCCAAGGAATCCATTTAATTAAATTATCAGCTGGGTCGTGGTAGAGATAATAATTATGCGTCATTCGCCCATAAGTATCCCAATTTTGAATAGTTGTATTTACAGCTAGCCATTTCAAAAATCCATCTACATCAAACAAAGCCTCCATTTGATTTTTCCAACTAGCTTCATCCGTGGTTCTCAGGTCCGAATGTAAAATGTCGTATAGCTCCTGAATATCATCTTCAGCTGTTCCACCGGTCGTTTTATTCTCAAAATCGGCCAAGTTCCAACCATTTTCAGACCAAGCAGCTCCATCACCGTCCGGCTTATAACAATTACCCGTTTCACTTCCAAATTGCTTTTCGAGCATACTTTCAAATGCTACCTCTACTGCCGTATACAATCCAAAATAAACAGGCCCCTCACCATAATCAACATACATTTGGTAAAAAGCTGTGTAGGGTGCTGGAACCCCAAACTCTCGGAACAAATCACATGCTACTTTTTCTCTTAAAAAGGACTTATCATTATAATTACTGCTCATGGACAAAGCAGGAAAACCATAAAAAGTTTGTCCCATAATTTCAGGATAATCATCTTCAAATTGGTCAAACTCCAAGCGGAATGGTAGTTTATTCACTCCCGAACTATAAGCACTTAAACTCGAGTTCCCTTTATAACGAATCCCAACACTGTACCAGTTTAAACCATTAAATTCTAAGTTACATGGAACATAAATGGGTGTTTCGTCTGAGAAGGTTCCCGGAGGTCCCCCACCTCCAGGACCACTCCCGGTTGATGATCCGTAAAGGTCATCTAAATCGCTTTGCATTTCTTCCCAATCTGCTGCGGAAATGGTAATGTCAAAACGATTCACTTTATCCTGCGGAAAAACAATATCATAATTAGGACTTGCCGAAGAAGAATGCGTCGCCAAACTCCAATCATCCAACCCACTTCCGGCTTCTATAAATGTCTCTTTGTAGCAAGATGATAAGAACAATCCTACTACGCCTATTGCTAACAATGTTCTATTTTTCATCTTTCTTTTTGGTTTTAATGGTGTACACATAATTTAGACCCAAAATGCTGGTTGTTTTAGGATAAGTCACCCCCAACTCACGCTCAATTCGGTAATAAAATCCAAGCTTTCCAAACTTTTTAAAATCATAAGCCGATCCCAAGGTGAAGCGGAGATTATCAAATCCACCATTTGTACCATCGAGATTTCTAAAAATCTCTGCGGATAAGTTAGGATCCAATTTCCAATCCTTAATGTTATAGTTTACTCCCACCTTAAATCGCAAGTACTGCTTGTGATTGTCTCCTTCTGCCCTACTCAGGCCCAGCTCATTTCTGTTTTGATATCGAAGACGGTATTTAAATGAAAAACGATCTACTTTATGTCGAACTGCTGCATCAAAATTGAAACGAAAATCATTATCAAATAAATCATTTCCACCCCGATCTTTGATGTAACGAAATCCTGCCCCAAACTCAAGGTATTTTACCGGTCTTATTTTCATGGACAAATCACTGAGTAACTGATCCACAATGGTTGAATTATGATTCAGCCGTAAACCCTGTTCATATTGTAATGAGAATTTTTTATTAGGCTTAAATCGCAAACCAACAGATGACCAACTTTCCAGGTCGCGAGTTACAATGGTATACCCTTCTTGTGACCAGCCATTTTGAAAACAAGCAGTAAGCACAAAAAGAAATGTCAACACATTCATTTTGAGTTTATCCATAACGAAGAATTTTTAGGCGGTTGTGATAAACTCAATTACGTGATTAAGCCTAAAAAAATTTTCCTAAGCTGTACGAAGGGGAGAAAAAAGTGGACGTTTAACTTAATACTTTAAGAATCGCTCACGAATAGTGGCACTAAGTAAGTCGATTGAAATTCCTGGAAGAGGATGTTTGGTATTCTCCAGTAAAAAGAATTCTGCACCAATAGCTTTTGCCACCTCTTGCGTTTCTTCTCTACTCACCATTTCATCGAGCTCACCCAAGCCCATATACACAGTGTTTTTAACTCTGGAGAAATCCTCTAAGGTCAAAGCTTTTCCGTCGCCCAATCCCAACATCATATCCGCTGTTTTCTCCATATTCTGTTTCCAGTTGAGGTGAAGAGAATCTAAATAAGCAGCAAATTTGGGAACCTTTTCCTCTATCAGTGCGGGGTTAATTTTTTTGATTTCAGCCTGTGCAATTTCAGGACTCCATTTTAACTTAGATCCCAAAGTAATGATCTCTCCCAGTAATTCCGGAGATTTAAGGGATAAGGTAAGCGACACATAACCTCCCATGCTGTATCCAAAAACAGCAGGTTTACTTAAATCATTCTGTTGAATAAAGGCTGCCAGATTATCCGCAAACAGGTCCATTGAAAAATCCTGATTCGATTCCTGTTTTCCATGACCTTCAAAATCGAATGAATAAACATTAAAATCGTTCTTTAGAGCTTCTTTAAGAGCCTCAAACTGGCTTTCGGCACCAAGTGCCCCATGTAATAATATCAGGTCTTTCATATGGGCTATTTTCAGTCAAAGATAACATTTCAAATTTCCTCAATAAACAATGCTAAAACTAAGTGCAAATTCCGTAACTTAAAAGTCCAATTAATACGACATGAACGACTACCTTACTTCCAGCCTCAAGCAATTTGCTTATTACAAATCACTCGGAGAAAAAACGATGACACAATTAAGTGATGAACAGTTATTTTATCACTTCAATGAAGAGTCTAACAGCATTGCAATGTTAGTGAAACATTTATGGGGTAATATGCGAAGCAGGTGGACCGATTTTTTGACTTCGGACGGAGAAAAAGAATGGCGAAATCGTGATAGTGAATTTGCCGATGATATTAAGAGTCGGGAGGAACTTATGCAAAAGTGGGAAGAAGGATGGAGTTGTTTATTCAATGCACTAGAGAATTTGGATACAACAAACCTTGAAAAAGAAGTTTTTATTCGTAACATGGGACACAGTGTGGTTGAGGCCATTAATCGTCAAATGTTTCACTATGCCTACCACATAGGTCAAATTGTTTTTTTAGGGAAGATGGCGAGAAATGATGAATGGACTTCACTTTCTATCCCCAAAGGACAATCCCAAGCTTACAATGCTGAAAAATTCAATAAGCCAAAGCGTAAGGAGCATTTTACAGATGATTTGTAAAGCTTAGACAATTTCCCCCTCATCCAGAGTGATATCTGCCCCCTCACCCAAAGAAATTGGCTTGTTCAATACCTTTGTAATTCGAGGTTGTAAAAACCATATCCCGATAAACCAAAACCAAATCAGGGCAAAATCACCCCCATAGATTTGAAACTTCTCATTTTTCCCAGTCTCGGCGCATCGAATAACCTTTGCGATATAGACATAGGCATAAATCGTAGAAAAGGCGGCTAAAATATATAAAGGAGCCATTATTATCAACCAGGGAAGTGGATTTATGTAATTAGGCTCATGTAAGGAGTTTTGCATGGATATGTATCCAAAAGCTAAACTGAGTATCGGGAATAAAATTCCTCCCAAAACGATAAAAATTTTCACCGAAGTAAACGGAACTTTCACATCAGCACCTAATCGGGATCTTAAGCCCTTAATAACTGCGTACTCCCAGGCCGTAAAGAAAAGGTGAGGGAACACAGATATAAGCGGAGAAATAAACATAAACTCTCCAAAGGGGTTGGTTGCACCACGACCTATTAATTGCGAAATAACATAAAAAGCATAAATGAAATTGATAAGGAATGGAAGTCCTATTACAATTGTAAATAACTGCCAATGTTTTGCCCTTAAAAGTTTTTCGGTCATGGGGTTATTGTTTTTATGAAAATATAAAAAAACCTGCTCAAGCTTGAGCAGGTTTTCTATGAATAAGGAATTTCTTCCGTTTTTTTCTTTTGTTATTCGACTCTGGTTTGTCGAACGACGTTCAGGTTAATCAACAAAGACCTGGTGGACTTCATTTCTTACCCACTGCACATCTCACATGAATCTGGATCATCTAATGAGCATGCGATTTCAGCCATACGCTCTTCTTCTGTTTTAGCAACAGGAGCGGCAGCAGCATTCTTGTCTAATGTAAACTTAATTGCATCAGCAGCAGCTTTTGTTCTCAAGTAGTACATTCCTGTTTTCAATCCTGCTTTCCATCCGTAGAAGTGCATTGACGTCAACTTAGCAAAGTTTGCATTCTCCATGAACAAGTTCAAAGATTGTGACTGACAAATGTAAGCTCCTCTATCAGCAGCTTGATCGATAATTACCTTTTGAGAAATTTCCCAAGCTGTTTTGTAAAGATCTTTGATGTCTTGTGGAATCTCATCAATATTTTGAATTGATCCGTTAGAAGCCATCAATTTGTTCTTCATGTTACTATCCCACAATCCTAATTTCACCAAGTCTTTCAATAAGTGCTTATTCACAATAATGAACTCACCTGACAATACTCTTCGGGTATAGATGTTAGAAGTATATGGTTCAAAACATTCGTTGTTTCCTAAGATTTGAGCTGTAGAAGCTGTAGGCATTGGAGCCACTAACAATGAGTTTCTTACTCCATGCTCTTTTACTTCTTCTCTCAAGATATCCCACTCCCATCTTTCAGTTGGAGTTACACCCCATAAATCAAACTGGAATTCTCCTTTTGAAATTGGTGAACCTTCGATAGTTTGGTAAGGTCCTTCCTCTTTCGCCATATCTTTTGAAGCAGTAACAGCTGCGTAATAGATGGTTTCAAAAACCTCTTTGTTCAACTGACGAGCTTCTGGCGAATCAAATGGGAATCGCATCAAAATGAAAGCATCAGCTAATCCTTGTACCCCAATTCCAATTGGACGGTGACGCATGTTTGAATTTCTAGCCTCCTCAACTGGGTAGTAATTTTCATCAATTACCTTGTTCAAGTTACGCGTTAAGTGATACGTCATCTCGAACAACTTATCGTGATCGAAAGTATGATTTTCAGCATCAACAAACTTTGGAAGGGCAATTGAACCTAAGTTACAAACTGCAACCTCATCTGGAGCAGTGTACTCCAAGATTTCAGTACACAAGTTTGACGACTTGATAGTTCCAAGATTCTTTTGGTTTGATTTTTCGTTAGCCGCATCTTTATAAACCATGTACGGTGTACCAGTTTCAATTTGCGATTCCAAAATCTTGAACCAAATATCCTGAGCTTTGATGGTTTTTCTACCTCTTCCCTCTGCTTCATATTTAGTATACAAAGCTTCAAATTCTTCTCCGTAAGCGTCAGACAAACCAGGACACTCGTGTGGACACATCAATGTCCAGTCTTCGTTCGCTTCTACTCGCTTCATAAACAAGTCCGGAATCCACATTGCGTAGAAAAGGTCTCTTGCTCTTTGTTCTTCTTTTCCGTGATTCTTTTTCAAATCAAGGAAATCGTGAATATCTGCATGCCAAGGTTCGATGTAAATAGCGAAAGAACCTTTTCGCTTTCCACCACCTTGATCAACATAACGAGCTGTATCATTAAATACTCTCAACATTGGAACAATTCCATTAGAAGTTCCGTTGGTTCCTTTGATGTAAGAACCTTTTGCTCTGATATCGTGAATCGACAGTCCAATACCACCTGCTGATTGCGAAATTTGTGCACATTGCTTTAAGGTGTCATAAATTCCGGAAATACTGTCCTCTTTCATTTGAAGAAGGAAGCAAGATGACATTTGCGGTTTTGGTGTTCCTGAGTTAAATAAGGTTGGTGTTGCATGTGTAAACCATCCTTCGGACATTGCGTTGTATGTCTTAACGGCGGTTTCAATATCTTCTTTATGAATTCCAACAGCAACTCTCATAAGCATTTGCTGTGGACGTTCAACGATTTGTCCGTCTAATCTTAAAAGGTATGCTCTTTCAAGAGTTTTAAATCCAAAGTAATCGTATTTGAAGTCTCTATCATAAATAATATGCGAATCGAAATATTCGGCATTATCTTTCACGACATTGTAGACATCATCTGAGATTAAGGAAGCGTTTTCATTGGTTATTGGATCAATGTAAGTGTAAAGGTCTTCAATTGTGTCGGAAAATGATTTTTTAGTATTCTTATGCAAGTTAGAAACTGAAATACGGGATGCCAACAGGGCATAGTCCGGATGTTCAATTGTCTTAGATGCTGCTACTTCTGCTGCAAGATTATCTAGTTCTGATGTTGTTACACCATCAAATAATCCTTCGATTACCTTCATGGCAACCATTTCGGGTTGTACAATCGGATTAAGACCGTAGCATAACTTCTTAATCCGCGCGGTGATCTTGTCAAATTTTACGGGTTCTTTTCGCCCGTCTCGTTTAATTACATACATACGCTTCCTTTGTGCTTTTATTATTCTCCTATTTCTTGAGGGGAATGGGTTTTATTAAAAATCTTCGTCTAAAGAAAAAGATTGGTTTTCTCCACTGTTTAGTACACCAGCTTTTTGGTATTCAGCCACTCTCTTTTCAAAGAAGTTGGTTTTACCTTGGATGCTGATCATATCCATAAAATCAAACGGATTGGTTGAGTCGTACACTTTATCACAACCTAACTCCATTAACAAACGGTCTGCTACAAACTCAATGTATTGTTTCATCAAATCTGCATTCATCCCAATTAATCGAACTGGAATTGCGTCAGTCACAAATACCTTTTCGATTTCTACTGCATCTGTGATAATTTTTGTAATTGTATCCTTTGAAAGCTTGTTTACAAGGTGGTTGTTGTACAACAAACAAGCAAAATCACAGTGCAATCCTTCGTCTCTCGATATCAACTCATTTGAGAAACTCAATCCTGGCATTAAGCCTCTTTTCTTTAACCAGAAAATTGAACAGAACGATCCAGAAAAGAAAATTCCTTCTACCGCTGCAAAAGCAATTAATCGTTCAGCATACGATCCTTCTTCAATCCATCTCAAAGCCCATTCAGCTTTTTCTTTCACGCAATCAATGGTTTCAATTGCGTTAAACAAATAGTCTTTTTCCTTGCTGTCTTTGATGTAAGTATCAATTAGCAAAGAATACGTTTCGGAGTGAATGTTTTCGATCGCAATTTGGAATCCGTAAAAGAATTTTGCCTCGGTGTATTGAACTTCAGCCAAAAAGTTCTCAGCCAGATTTTCGTTTACAATTCCGTCAGAAGCAGCGAAGAAAGCCAAAACATGCTTAATGAAATGTCTTTCATCATCATTTAGTTTCTCATTCCAATCAACCAAATCTTGAGCAAGATCAATTTCTTCTGCTGTCCAAAAACTTGCTTCGGCCTTTTTATAGAATTGCCAAATATCATCGTGCTTAATTGGAAATAAAACAAATCGATCTTTGTTTTCAACTAAAATTGGTTCTTCTACTTGTGACATGCTTCTGGTTTTAAATTTTAAATCAATTTTTATCCAATTTCTTCCCTATCTAACACGCTAAAAAAGGGTCAAACTTCTATACTCTCCCATCCTAAAAAGGAGTGTAAAATGAAGGTTATAGTTTGGGTAATAATTGGTTTACAAAAGTTGTTAATTTTTGCAGAATTAACAATCAAATTTAATTCACAATCACCCCATAGTTATTAACAAAACCTTCTCTACTCCTTTATTTACGGTACTTTCCGAGCAACGTCTTTTTTTTAGCCGATTCCACCCCTAATTACTATGCGTGCATAGCAATCATTTTTTAACTCCCCTTTTATTGCTTTGGTTTAGGTTAAATTTTACTGCGAACCGGACTCACAATTTACAGAAAAGAGCATGTTCAACACAAGTGTTATTAACATTTAATTTTTCCACAATTAATTGTCAAAAATTCTGTATTTTCACCTTTACATTTTAACCCAAATACGTTATATTGAATCTGCGAAAAAGTGTTCATACCATCACCTCATCTACTGTTGGTATTCTTTATCCTAAACAGTGTTGTTTATGCCAAAAGGAGCTTTCAATTGAAGAGCACTACGTTTGTCTACCCTGCTCATATGACCTCCCTTTTATCGAACACAAGAGTATAGAGGCAAAACAAGCCGAAAAGATTTTTTGGGGAAGGATTCCAATTGAAGGAGTGTACAGCTTATTCAATTACCAAAAGGGAAATCAAGTTCAGCAATTACTTCATGAAATCAAGTATAAACGAAAACTAAAGATGGGGCAGTTTTACGGTCAACTCCTCGCTGAGCAAATTTCGGATTCGACCATTGATTTGATCATTCCTCTTCCACTCCACCCTAAAAAAGAACGCAAGCGTGGGTTTAACCAAAGTAAAATTATTGCCAAAGGAATTGCAGACAAATTAAACCTACCGATCAACACAAAATGTGTTAAACGAACGGCACATACTTTATCACAAACTCAGATGACCAAATACGATCGTTGGGACAATGTTCGATCCATCTTCGAGCTTAATCAAGCAACGACCATTTCCAATAAACATGTTTTACTGGTAGACGATGTATTAACTACAGGAGCTACACTGGAGTCCTGTGCAATGAGTTTATTAGAAGGACAAAATGTAAAAGTAAGCGTTGCTACTCTGGCCGTTCGGCTGTAGTTTACTTACAATGTTTCTCAATCGAGTTTAAGGCTGTTTTGGAACCAAATTCATGCGCTTTTTCCCAATCGGCACAAGCTTCATTAGACATTCCTAAAGCATGTTTACACCAGGCTCTTTCCTGATAAGCATCCCAAGCCTCAGGTTCTTGTTCAATGACACTACTATAATGATCCATTGCCAGGCGATAGCTTCCTTCGTCATAATAAAGCAACGCCAAATTAAAATGGGCATTCCCATAAGTTGGCTTCATTTCTATTGCCTTTTTATAGTCATTTTTTGCCAAAGCCTTATCACCTGAATCATCATAAGAAATTCCACGATTATAATACGCCTTTACATCCTCAGGATAATAGCTTATATATTTCGTATAATTTTCAATCGCGTCTCGGTGCCTACTTAACTTGGCCAGGCAAAATCCCAATTGGAAATAAGCCTCACCATACTCCGCATCCAATTCAAGTGTCTTTGAAAAGTCATCCATTGCCGCAGTATAGTTTTTCAATTTTTTATTTGCTAAACCACGGTTAAAATAAGCATTGATACTTGTAGGATTCAGCTCTAAATAACGACTATAATGTTCCTTGGCTTTTGCATACTTTTCAAGCTCTGCCTCCAAATAAGCTAACTCAAACCAAGCCGATTTATAGTTAGGGTTAATCTCCAATACTTTTTCATAATCGCTAATCGCTCCGTAATCATTCCCCAATTCGGACTTTGAATAACCTCTATTATAATAGGCTTCATAATCATTAGGAGACAGTTTTATCGTTTCACTAAAATCGTCAATGGCTCCTGAGTATTGAGCCAAATAGAACTTTGCCAATCCTCTATTAAAATAAACATTCGGATCATCATCTCTTAAAGCAATTGCTTTATCATAAAACTCAATTGCCTCAGCATATTTCTTTGCCGTATAACTATTATAGCCTTTGTCAAAATAATCTTTAGCTGTTTGTGCTGTACCCACTATTGGCCCAAGCAGGAGTAATAAAAAAAGAATTCTTTTCATTGTTTAAATGGTTTAACACTTTAAAAATAACATTTCTTACAGCTTTTCAATTCAGTAATACACCTTAATTTAACTTCTTCTGCTTTGATTCGATTTTGGACTTTATCTTTGGCGCATGTTAGAAGCAGTGATTTTTGATATGGACGGAGTCTTAATTGACTCAGAACCGCTTTGGAAAATTGCCGAAGTGGAAGGATTTGCAAAAGTTGGATTGGATTTAACCCATACCGACTGTGAAGAAACAGTTGGACTCAGAATTGACGAAGTGGTTAAAATGTGGCACCGTAAAGTAGGATGGACGAACAAGAGTGTAGAAGAAGTGAGCACAGATATTGTCGACATTCTAATTCGGGAAATTCATGCCCAAGGAAAAGCTTTGGAGGGGGTTCATAATGCTCTTGAAACCATCAAATCTGCCGGATTAAAAATTGGATTAGCCACTTCCTCTGATCAA
This sequence comes from Flavobacteriales bacterium, assembly GCA_022361195.1. Classification (GTDB taxonomy): domain Bacteria; phylum Bacteroidota; class Bacteroidia; order Flavobacteriales_D; family Crocinitomicaceae; genus JAKSBJ01. The sequence goes on along the minus strand of JAKSBJ010000069.1, from coordinate 13,839 downwards.
CGAATTGTGGATGTAGTTTTGGATAAATTAGAGATCGCAACTTATTTTGATGCTGTTCACTCAGCCCAATACGAAATTCATGGTAAACCCCACCCAGCTGTTTTTATGAGCTGTGCAGAAAAATTAGAGGTTTCACACTTAAACAACCTGGTTATAGAGGACTCATTTAATGGAATTATTGCAGCCAAGGCAGCTCGAATGAAAGTAATTGGTATTCCTGAAAAAAGTCATCAACATGATCCTCGTTTGGCTATTGCCGACGTGGTTTTGGATAATTTAAATGAGCTGAATCTGACAGAAATCCGTACCTTATGGGAGTAGAAATCTTTGGTTAGATGGAAAATAAACTCGACAATAAGGAATTAGAAAATCTCAAAAAAAATGTGGTTTGTCCTGTAGAATTAGCACTACGGGTTGTAGGAGGAAAATGGAGAGGGTCTATCTTATATCAACTCCAAGATGAGCCACTTCGTTTTAATGAATTAATGCTTCGCGTACAAGATGCTGTGGTGTATTATGATAAGAGAGTTGATCATTTTTTAAGTTCTAAAGTGTTGAGTGAACATTTATCCAGTCTTCAAAACCTTGGAATGATTGAAAAACTTCAAGAACAGGACAAAACATATTATCGCTTAAGTCAACGAGGACAATCGATTGTTCCACTCTTAATCGAACTCTTTTATTGGGGGGAGGAACATTTTCAAAGCGACCAACTTGCCACCAGTAGTTACCAATCGGTAACATAGTTTTTTTCCGACATACTTTATCATTGTTTTGAACCAATAAACAATGACAATGAAAAAACCGTGGATTTCAACACTACTTAACTTCTTCTTTATGGGCCCCGGCTACATTTACAATGGTAAGCGTCCCTTACTAGGTGTATTCTGGACTGTAGCAGCGATAGGTTTAACTTATGTTGAACTTCAAATACAAGAAATTGACATGACCCTTTATGGTATTATGTTCGCCTCGGTATTTGTCGCAAATACTTGTTTTGCAATTGATGGTTATCGCGAGGCAAAAGCACTTAATCAAAAATAGTTTAAGTTTAAATTCAACCAGATGGGTCAAAACACTCATCTGGTTTTTCCGTTTTTGAAACGCAAAATCTTTGTACTTTAAGCCTGTATAATAGCAAATACAATGAGCGTTTTAAAAACCAAACCTACTCAGAATAGTGTGCAGGAGTTCATTGAGCAGATCGAGAATTCTGTTCAAAAATCAGATTGCAAGTTATTGCTAGCATGGATGTCTGAGATTAGTGGTAAAACTCCGCAGCTATGGAGTCATCACACAGTTGGTTTTGGAGAATACCAATATTCCACTGCCAAAGGAATTGCCAAATGGTACTTAATGGGTTTTTCGCCTCGTAAACAAAACATTTCCATTCACATCATGACAGGTTATGAAAAGTTTCCTGAGCTTATGGAAAAGCTTGGAAAGTTTAAAACTGGCAAATCATGTTTATACATTAACAAGCTTGAACATGTAGATACAGTTGTACTTCGCGAAATCATTGAAATTTCATGGAAAAAACTACAAGATTTTTATCCACCTCTTAGCCAATAAGTAAAAAACATTTCATGGATTTTCTGATATAAACTAATCGGAATCAGAATCTTTCTAAAAAGAAAACACATCTTTGTTCAAGATATCACAAACTTTTAGACTTAAAATTTTACAAACTATGAAATTGCTAAAGCAACTGCTTTTATTCCTTTTGCTGTGTGGTTCTGCACAGGCTCAAAAAATGTCCAACGATTTTAACTTAAGCTGGGGAGACATTTCTCTAGTTCATTCCAAAGAGTCTCAATTGATAAGTCTCTTTCAAAAAGAAGGAGAATATTATGTCATTCGAAAAGAAGTTATTAGAGGTCCAGGAGGCTGGCATTATCTACTTGAAAAATACGATCAGGGCTTAAAATTGATAGAGGTAAAGAATATCTCTGATGATTTGGATATTGAAAATTACGGATCACCGCAGTTCGTGAAATTAGGAGACAATTTTTTCATAATCAGCTCGAAGCATGATTCTCCAACGAATACCCTAAATTATTACTCACAGCTTTTAGATGTGGAAATGATGACGGTAAGTAAACCTCGGAATTTCATCACATTTGAAAATGTTAAAAGAAGACGCGACATCAACATACGGTTTACCGTTTCCGCTAATGATCAATACATTTCAACCCACTACACCACATATGACCGAAAGACCAAAGTGCGAAAATTTTATTGCTACATCTTTGATGAGTCGTTGGAGTTAATGTGGCAACAAGAAGATTTGGATATCAGCGGCAAGACCATTCGAAAGTTTTTCTTAGCAAATGATGGAGTACTAAGTTTAGCTGTTTCAAAAGCTGGGAAAGGAAAATGGTTCTCTTATGAACCGGGAGAACCGAATAAAATTGAATTTCTATTGATTTCGGAAGATGGTATAGATCCCATTTTCTACGAATTTAAAAACTACACACCATCTGGAGTCTCCATTACAAAAACTGCTGATCAAAACTACATCCTAAGTGGTTACTATTACGAAGGTAGTAGCCTTACTCTTGAAGGAGTTTATTCTGTTACAATAGATCCAAAAACAGGAGATGAAATCAATGAAGTACACAAAGAATTTTCTAATGAATTATTAAAAGATGGTGAATCTCAAAAAGATCAGGAACGATTTGACAAAGCATCTGCCAAAGGTCATGAGCAAGGAGCCACTAAGATGGATGTCATAAGGGTCCTAAAGCATGAAAATGGCTCAATTTCATTGATCGGAGAAAAAAACTGGGTAGAAGTCACCACTACTACAGATGCAAATGGACGTACAACAACAAAATACACCTATTATCGAACGGACTTGATCATTACAACAATAAAAGATGGTGAAATTATTAGTAATGTAAAGGTGAATAAGTTCGCTAAATCAAGATACAAATTCACAGGTTTTAGGGCTATTTCCGTAAACAACAAACCTTACATTTTCTTTAATGATCACCGAGAAAATATTATTTCTATCGATCCGGAAAAAGGAATAAAACGTAATCCAACCAAGAAAAAAAACAAGGCCCTTGTAGTCGTCAAAGTTGATGGTGATTCTAAAAGTCGTGAGGGAATCATTGACTATGCAACAAAGGAATATGAATCCTTTACTCCATATAAACTCAGCTATAATTTAAGAGTTATGGATAACAACGAAATTATAGCATGGACTTATAAAGGAAAGAACCAATATGGCTTATTTCGAATTTCGCATAAATAATCACTTATTTCCAACCTCTTATTAAAAAAGAGCGTGTTATAGAATAGCATTAACACTCTATAACTTTTGAAATGAAAAAACTACTTATTCTACTCTTTGTCCCTTTAACTCTTAGCCAAATTTCTTGTAAAAAATCAGATGTCACTCCAACTGTTGTTTATCCCGACTGTGATGATGAATTTAATGAAACCTCTTATTCAAGTATTACCATTGGTGAAACTTCAGAGGATGTTACGGTTTATACTTTAGATCCAGTTTTAGAAATTGACGATTATCAAAACAATGACAAAACGCTTGATGTTACACAACTTTGTGGCAAGGAGGTACTTTTTAACTTATCCAAAAATCATTCTCCGGCCTGGGGTTCTTCTTTTAAGAATAAGCTTGTAAGTCAATCAGCTGATTTAACCTTCGCTTTTGAAACAGTTGAGGAATTACACTACCATAAAACAACATTAGAGACTTCCGAAAACCATTGGTATTATGCTGGATTTGGTGATTTTACAGCTCATGTTACCACCATCAAAGAAAGTACGGATTACTTAGAAGATTTTGATTCAACCACAACCAAAAACATCAATTACGTACAATCTTTTAGCACAGGCGATGAATTAAATACTTCTTCCGCATTTAGTGAAGAATCCATTTTTGGAGAAAACTTTCATTTGGCAGGTGATGCACATATGCAAACTACAGCCAGCGAAGGAGACAGTATTTTTTGGGGGACCTATTCTCCATCTTTGATTGATCATTACAATTTTCCTTTTGATGAACTTACCTACATAGGTTTTAAATTGACCCTGGATGATAAGACAAAATTGGGCTGGATAAAACTGAAAGTGGTTGAAAGCCAAATTACAGTTTACGAATATGCTATTAATAAGTAGAGAGCAAGTTACTAATTACTTCATCTTCAAGAAGTCAACTTCTTTTTTTGTAAGATGACGCCAGGTTCCGCGTGGTAGATCTTTTTTAGTTAAACTGGCAAACTGAACTCTGTCCAGACGTTTAACTTCAAAACCAATGGATTCAAAAATTCGGCGAACTACTCTGTTTTTTCCCGAATGCAATTCGAGACCTACCTCTTTGTTTTTGGAGTCTTTGATAATCTCAGCTTTGTCAGCCTTCACATATGATCCATCATCCAATTCAACTCCTGCAAGCACGGCCTCGATGTGTGAAGAAGAAATTGGTTTATCTAATTCGGCATGGTAGATTTTTTTAACCTCATAACGTGGGTGTGTCAATCGCTTTGCCAAATCACCATCATTGGTAAAAAGCAAAAGTCCCGTCGTGTTTCTATCTAAACGACCAACTGGATAAATACGCTCTTTACAGGCATTTCTTACCAGCTGTAAAACGGTTCTTCGCCCATAAGGATCATCCATTGTAGTGATAAAATCCTTTGGTTTATTCAATAAAACGTATTGCTTTTTCTCAGTCTGAACGATGACTCCGTCATAACGAACTTCATCACCAGGTTTTACTTTAAAGCCCATTTCGGTAATGATTTTACCATTGACTTCAACCACCCCGGTTTTAATCAAAACATCTGCTTCTCTTCTCGAACAAATCCCGGCATTGGCCAAAAACTTATTCAATCGAACATCTTCGGAAAAGGATGGTAGAGGATCACCTTTTTTCTTCTTAAAACGATTATCAAAATCCTTTTGATTCTTTTTTTGAAAACCTCCTTTTCGGTGCCCTTGTTTACCGTTCCCACGGTTGTTGTTTGATTTCTTCATACTCATGCAATTTCTCAATTGGAAGCGCAAAGATAGTCTTTCTTTTTTGGTAAAAGCTCTTAGTCAAACTGCAATCCTTACAAGAGACTTAATCATATTTGCTTTTAGATTTCATTTTTACCATCTTTACTCAATGCCAAATCATCCTAAAACATTGGATTTTGACACTTCCAAAAGTAAATTCGATTTTGACTTGGAAGTCACTACCTTTAAATCGATCAAACCCTTTTCTGTGAATGGGAACACTCCCTCCGCTGCAAGACATAATTTCTATGTTGTTTTTCACATCACTCAAGGAAAAGGACACCATTTCGTCGACTTTAATCAATACCCAATTGCCACTGGAGACACACTCTTTTTAGATAAAGGTCAAATCCACTCATTTGGGACAGATGAATCATTAGATGGTATTCTAATTTTGTTTACCGAACAATTTCTTGAGGCACATGGAAATTCTATCTCACTAAAATCCATTGATCTATTTAATCCGCATATTCATTCACCCAAAATCCCGGCAGTTACAAACGGCGAAAACCTTCTTGAACTAAGCTGTAAATCTATTTATCAGGAATATTTGAAAGATGAAGTTTTTAATACCGAAAAGGTTTTGAGAAACATGCTCGAATTGCTTATTCTTAGAGGTGAACAAGAACGAAAAATCACAAATTCAACAACAAATCCAAAATCCTATAACGACTTTTTATCCCTCAAAAATCTACTGGAAGAAAACTATAACAAAGAGAAAAAGGTAGGCTTTTACGCTAAGGAAATGGGCTTCAGTAAAAAGAAGATAAACGACCTATGCAGAGCATTTACAGACTTTAGTGCGAAACAATTCATAGACCACCATATCATTCTAGAAATGAAACGAGTTCTTAGAACCGAAAATGTCACTATTAATGAATTGAGCTGGCAAATGGGATTTGATGAAACCACGAATATGATTAAGTATTTCAAAAAACACACTGGCTTGACACCCAAACAATTCATGAACACCTAAGGTTTCATTTTTACCATTTTTTGTTTTTTGACTATCATCCTTACAGGAAGCTCTTTATCTAAATTTGTCTTTCAAATCAAATAGGATGAAGAATAAAAAATCAAGTCTTTTCATCACGGTCATTTTCGTGATGTTTTTATACGCCTGTGGTTCTGAAAACAAAGAAGCAAAAGGTGAAACTATTGATAATAAAAATCTACAAATGTCTGAACGGCTTGAAGGGGTCAAGATTACTTACCGTTACGAAAAGGGGAATCAATACTCTGTTAAATTCGAGGATGACAGTTTGAGTTATCAATTTCATAAAGGGGGTAAAAAATCCAAAAGATGGATTGGACCTTATGCTTATAATCATCTGATAACGGATATGAATCAGCACATGGTTGCCTGGAACGAACCAGATAAACAAGATTACGTTACTCTACTTATCAATTTTGATAAAATGTCCCTTTACGGAAGTGCCATTTTAAAAGGGAAAAAGCAACATTTTCAGAAAGCAGAGATTACAGAATTAGTTGAATAAAAAAGGGGAGGCAAATCATTGCCTCCCCCATATCTCAGTTATTCATTTGATTAATGCTCTTCGCAATGAACATCGTAAGTTGTACCGTCAACGGTATGTCCGTTGGCTTCAACTTCAGTTAAATCGTCTCCACAGTATTCTCCAATTTCTACTTCACCAGCTGGTCCGTCATAGTGACATTCCTGACATTTTTTACATGATGAAACTGAAACAGTTAAAGCTGTAAACGCACTTGCAATTAAAATTACTCTTTTCATTTTTATTTGATTTTAAATTTAATACTTGTGTAAATGTTTCTTCCCGGATTATATAGACCAAGATCTTTTATCCTGGAAAGGTGGCTGTAATAAGCCTCGTTAAGCAGATTTTGCACTCCTACACTCCACTCAATCGGAACTTTTTTAAAGTCCACTAACGTATTGACTGAAAGGTTCAGGAGATGATAATCGCCTGTTGGATTTTCGTAAACTCCAACTCTATCTTGTTCAAAGTGATATTGGTGTTGAAGCAAGATGGACTGCACCTTAAACTTCGACTCCATTTCAAATTGAAACTTTAATTGTGTATTGATTCGTGATTGTGGAATGTAGGACAACGCCTGACCATTTCCATCCTCAGCATAGATCATTGAATAGCTACTTTCAAAATGCAGCCAATGAGCAAAATGCGGATGATAATGAATCCCAACATCCGTTCCGGCTAAAAAGGCCGACTCCACCTGTTGATAGGAACTTGCCTGTAAACCTTCCACCACCGAGTCAAGCGGAACCAATTGAATATAATCTCTGATACTGTTGTAAAACGGATTAATTAACACCTCAAGGTGCTCTCCATGAAATCCTATGGATAAGTCCGCTTGAAGAGCTTTCTCCGAAATCAAATCAGGATTCCCGATCTCATAACGAAAGGTTCCATGATGCAGCCCGTCCGACAATAATTCGGAAGAAGTTGGTGCTCTAAATCCTGACGATAAATTAAATCGAACAGAACTTATCTTTCCTTTTCGACTAAAGCCGGCAGAGAAATTCACTCCCTGATAACTTCGTTTTAAGCTTGAAAACTTCCCTTCTGTTTCAAAAGCTTCCAACGTTCGATTATCGAATCGACCTCCGGCCAAAAATCGCCATTTTTTGTACTTATAACTGGCCAAAGCATAAGCTCCCAAATCAAGTGTTTTGGAATCTGGAATTAAATATTCCACCGCCAAAGGATCATTGGTATTGAGCTGATACATTCCTTGAGAACCAACTGTTAGATCGAGATCATCTCTCAGAAAAAACTTCCAGTTGAGATTATAAAGACTGTTGTTTAACACCATTTTAATCCCTGGAATGGTGAATTTTTCCTCATACTCCGTTAAGCTATTAGTGGTATTACCCAGCATGATGGTTAACAGTGATTTTTTGAGAAAAAACTTGTTCTCTAGCGATACAAAATGGTTATAAATACTCTGCGCCGGAACGTTGGTGGATCGATTTTGATTATCCCATTGGAATTCAGTCAAATCAGGAATAGAATCATGTGTATGCCCAGGCAAACCAATTCGTTGGTTTAGAAAGTTATAACGCAAATTCATCACCCAATTTTTACGGCCGTATCCAACCGAAAGCTTTGCTGAATTTTCAAGATACCTTGAGTTTCCAGCAAATTTCCCATTAGGCAAACCATAGTCGGCATAGTTAGATAAACCTGCATTGGCATTGACGCGAACTCCTTTTTTGTTGAGTCTTAATCCTAGCTGATTTTTGGTTCCCATGGTCACATGATCAAAACGACTAAACAAGCTCACTTCACTCTTTCCAGGAGAGATGTAAGGTTCGTCAACAAAATAAACCACACCGCCCATGGCATCAGCACCATATAGCAAAGAAGCTGGTCCTTTAATCACCTCAACACTTCCCAAACCAGCATCCGTAGCACCAATTCCGTGATCGTCTCCCCATTGCTGGTTCTCAATTCGCAAACCGTTGAGGTAGGTTACCACTCTGGGACCCGATAAACCTCTAACAACAGGTCTACTGATTCCAGCTCCCAAGGACGATCGATACACTCCTGGAATGTTGGCTATGGCCTCCCCCAAACTTGCTACTGGAAGTTTTCCAATATCAGCTAAGTCCATTGATTCTACATTGGTAATGTTTTCACCCTGCAGACCAGCTTCAGCCGAAACAATGACTTTATCTAATAAAACATGTTTTGGCTCCAGGCTAATGGATACTACCTCTTTTTGGGGTAAATCCAAACGAAGGAGTTTACTCTCAAATCCATTGGCTGATATTTGCACCGCAAAACTTCCTTTCAACTCCTGGTCGAAAGAGAAATTTCCAGTAGAATCAGCTAAAATTCCGGTTTGTATATCGAGGAAAAATAACTTGGCAAACGGTATTTTTTCTTTCGTTTGTTCATTGTGTACTTCTCCTTTTAAAATGGTTTGTCCATTAACTTTTGCAGCAAACAACAAAAGGAACAACACCAAAAATGTTCTCATTTTAAATTGGTTTAGTCCATAAATTCATTCTGCCTCAGATAATGATCTGAAAAGCAATTAAGCAGCTAAAAACTGCCTATATGACTAAACTTGTGGGGGACCCCGGAGATAATAGGTATGGACATTTCGCGAACTTCCTTTTTCGGCATGCGAAATGGTTTGGACAATGTTTTTAAAGTCAACGTCACTTAGTTCCTTTGCAGGAGTTAAAATGTCTTGTCGTTGTTCTTTAAAAAACTGACAGAGTTCACACTCATCCGATTGTTCACTGATGTGAGAATCGTGTTCACAACCTTCATGCGGCTCCAAATGATGATGGAAGAGTTCAAGGTGACAAGCATCTGTTATTTCACAGCTCTCTTCGTCGTGATGATCATGTGCATGATGATCGTGTGTAAAGTGTAAACTTTTGGTTGCAAAAGACAAAAGAAAAAACAACAGCATGGAAGCTGAAATGAGCGTTTTTCCTATTTGATTTTGTCTTTTCACGCCCGTAAAGTTACGATTAAATTTTATTTAGCTCATTTAGTACCTTTTCCAAATCCTCAGGAGTATCAATGTTTGGCGTTTCAATTTGCGTTTCAACCGTCCTGATTTTATACCCATGATACAACCATCGTAACTGTTCTAAGGATTCCTTTTTTTCCAAATCACTTGCCGGAAGGGAAAGCAATTGTTTCAAGGTTTTGGTTTGCCAGGCATAAATACCAATATGCTTGTAAAAGGTAGAATTCTCCAACCATTTTTCATGCGAGACATTGGCTAGATGAGGAATTGGACTTCGGCTGAAATAAAGACCGTTTTTAGCCTGATCCAAAACGACTTTAATGCGATTAGGATTTCGGATGTCTTGAATTTGTGTGATTGCTTTGACAATGGTTCCGATTTCCACTTCTTCGTCTTTAAATAACTCCAATAATTGATTGAGCTGTTCGGCTTTGATTAAAGGTTCATCTCCCTGAATATTGATCACGACATCATAATCCGGCATTTTCTCTAAGACCTCTCCACAACGTTCTGTTCCACTTTGGTGATCAGTAGCCGTCATGACTACTTTACCCTCAAAACTTTCTACTTCATTAAAAATGCGTTGATCATCTGTAGCCACAACCAAATCAGTAATCAAATTTGATTTTGAAGCTCCCTCATAAACACGCTGAATCATTGATTTTCCATTAATATCAATTAATGGCTTTCCCGGAAAACGAGAAGAAGCGTAACGAGATGGTATAATTCCTAATACTTTCATGATATCACATCATGTATTTGGGTGAAACTGATTTCTTATGAGTCCAGCTTCAAAACAGCTAAAAATGCCTCCTGTGGAACCTCTACATTTCCAACCTGACGCATTCGTTTTTTTCCTTTTTTCTGCTTTTCGAGGAGCTTTCTTTTACGCGTAATATCACCACCATAACATTTAGCCGTTACATCTTTACGAAGGGCTTTGATGGTTTCACGCGCTACAATTTTAGCTCCAATAGCCGCCTGAATTGGGATTTCAAATTGTTGTCTCGGAATTAACTCTTTCAATTTCAAGCAGATTTTCTTTCCAAGATCAAATGCATTACTTCTGTGCACCAATGCAGACAAGGCATCTACCTGATCAGCATTCAACAAAATATCTAATTTAATTAAGTCTGATTTCTTATATCCAATTGGGAAATAGTCAAAAGAAGCGTATCCTCTTGAAACCGTTTTTAACTTATCGTAAAAATCAAAAACGATTTCTCCCATTGGCATTTCAAAGGTGATTTCAACTCTATCTTGCGTAAGGTAAACCTGATTTTTAAGCTCTCCCCTTTTTTCAATACAAAGGTTCATGATTTGCCCTACATAGTCCGACTTGGTAATTACCTGAGCTTTAATGTATGGCTCCTCCACATAATCCAACAAAGAAGGATCTGGTAGCTCAGAAGGGTTGTTTACAATCAACTGCTCTGCGTCTTTTTTCAGATGAGCATGATAAGATACGTTTGGTACTGTTGTAATTACAGTCATGTTAAACTCACGTTCCAAACGTTCCTGGATAATCTCCATGTGCAACATTCCTAAGAATCCACAACGGAATCCAAATCCTAATGCCTGAGAAGATTCAGGTTCAAAAGTCAAAGATGCATCGTTAAGTTTAAGCTTCTCCATAGAAGCTCTCAATTCCTCATAATCATCAGTATCTACCGGATAAATTCCGGCAAATACCATTGGTTTTACATCTTCAAATCCTTGAACAGCTTCCTCACATGGATTACCAACAGTAGTAATCGTATCCCCTACTTTTACCTCGTTAGCTTGTTTAATTCCTGAAATAATGTATCCTACATCACCTGCGCTCACCTCCTTTCGAGGTTCCATATCCATTCGTAAAATTCCAATTTCATCGGCTAAATACTCTTTACCCGTAGCAACGAATTTTACATTATCTCCTTTTTTCAATTTACCGTCCAAAATACGGTAGTAGGCAATAATTCCTCTAAACGAATTAAAAACTGAATCAAAAATCATTGCTCTTAAGGGAGCATCAACATCTCCTTTGGGAGCTGGAATTCGATTAACAATCGCCTCTAAAATTTTATCAACTCCTAAACCAGTTTTACCACTAGCCGGAATCACATCTGTTGGATCACAACCAATCAAATCAACAATTTGATCCGTAACTGCCTCAGGCTCGGCCCCAGGCAAATCCATTTTATTTAAAACCGGAATGATTTCCAGGTCATTTTCTAATGCCAAATAGAGATTTGAGATGGTTTGAGCCTCAATTCCCTGCGCAGCATCTACAATCAACAAAGCTCCTTCACATGCAGCAATAGAACGAGAAACTTCATAGGAGAAATCTACATGGCCCGGAGTATCAATCAAATTCAGGGTATACTGATCCCCTTCATGTTCATAGTCCATTTGAATGGCATGAGACTTAATGGTAATACCTCTTTCTCTCTCCAGATCCATGTCATCCAAAGCCTGCGCCTGCATATCTCTGTCGGCAATTGTATTAGTTGTTTGTAATAACCTATCAGCCAAGGTACTCTTGCCGTGATCAATATGCGCAATAATGCAAAAATTTCTGATGTGCTTCATCTCCTCTGATTCGGGATTTTTCCGAAAAGCAAAAATAGGGATTTAGCCCAAAGAAAACACCCTCAGTAAATTATTTTATGCATTGGCTGTAACATTCAGGGGGTATTTTTTGTCTTACTTATAGAGATCGATGAAAAAAAACAGACATCACAATACAATGCACGCATAACAGTTTAGTCGATCAAACAAACACTTAAAAATTTATAGACTGCGAATGGAATGAAAATTACTTAACTTAAGTTTTGAGGCACTGAAAATGAAAAAACTAGGGTTACCTTTTTAGCTGTGCCGACATAAACTCTTAAAACTTACTGCTATGTTTCGACTATTTTTATTGAACTCTCTCGGACTAGGTTCTAATACTCCGATTCAGGAACGAAACGTGAATGAAGACGATTTAATGATTTACACTTTAAAAGGTTCTCCGAGAAAATTTGTTCGCGATTATTTACAGAGACAATTGGGCAAAGGAGATGTTTGGGTTATGGATGATAATGGCTCTTTTGCAGTAATTGAATTAACGTATTCTGGTTACCGAATTACCGGAACACACGATGGTAGAAAATTTAATTCTAATAAGGTTGAAGCCCTAATTCAGGGCCTAAATGAATACTGTTCGTCAGCAGCATAATTAAGTAATTATTTTTTTGGCACGGTATTCGCAATACACATTCTGAATTAGACTAATTGATTCATGGATTTTGGGTAAGACCTCGGTGGGAACCGGGGTCTTTTTTTTTGGACTGATGACAATATGCAAGATTGAATGCCGTTCATCTGTCAACCAAAGCTATTGAACAATGAATAAATTTTTCTGCTCACTTACCGCCCTCTTTTTTAGCGTAATCAGCATTGCTCAAGAGGACGTAAATTACGACGATGTAGCTGTTATTATGAACAACAACAGTTCGACTTCTATTTTAATTGGCGAATACTTTCAAGAGAAACGTTCCATCCCAGACATTAACATGATTTACATCGATGTTCCGGTTGAGGAAGTTATTGACAGTGCTCAATTTGAGCTGATGCGATCTCAGATTGAAGAATACATTACTGGAAATAATTTGCAAGACTCTCTTAACTACCTTGTAACAACAAAAGGGGTTCCGCTTAGAATTGAATATGGAGAATGCGAAGCAACTACAGGTGGTGGTCCATTTGATTTCCCAAAATGCTCTTCCGTTGATTCCGAGTTAGCACTTATGTTGGAAGAGTATTCTGATTTCATTAACGAAAATGGAGGACTCATGAATATCTATTATGAAGAGACCAATCACTTTAGCCGGGATGAATATGGACTTTATCTGGTTACACGGCTCAGTGGTCATGACATTTGGGATGTAAAAAGCTTAATTAACCGAAGTGGTCCCAATACTCCAGTTGCTGATTTTGGCTCGAACTATGTTTTTGATTCATTTAACTGGGATATGTCAGGGGATTCGGCCTGGGCCGCAGATATCTTAGCGCCCGCACATGACTATGTTGTTGCACAAGGATGGAATTCTGTTCTTGCCACAGAAGTTGATTTTTTAACCGAACAAGAATCCGTTTTTGGGTACTACTGTGTATCAGCAACGGGTAATGCTGACACGGATTCTCCGGATAATGTGTGGGTAAAAGGATCTGTAGCAACTGTTTTCGTGGAAAGTTCGGCCAGCACCTTTAATTACGATGGGGCCGATGATCGTTTACTTTTGGCTGATTACATTGCAGAAGGAGCCTGTGGTGGTTTTGGCCTAGCCAATA
>JAKSBJ010000211.1 GCA_022361195.1 Flavobacteriales bacterium | reverse complement strand
GGGCCGCAAACCGCGTTCCGGCTGACGGGGATGCAGGCTAGACGGCGGGGTTGTGGGCCTGCTGCTCACAGCTCACCGTTTCTTCCAGCCATTCCATGGCGGCGGTGATACAGGTGGTGGCGAAGCCGGGAACCGATCGTCCGAAAACATGCTGGGCGATTTCGAAATACAGCTCGATCACCAGTTGCGCATCGTGATTGTTGGCGACAATGGCGGTGCCCCGGGTCGCGCGCGTTTCCAGTGACGGGCGCACCTTGCCCGCAATCTGTTGCAGCGTTTCGCGGTTCAGCTCGCTCAGACTGGCATCGCGCAAATCCCACAACACCTTGGTCGTGGTGCCGTAATTCCGTTGTTCCAGAACCTGATCCACGTGACCCGGCCCCATAATGCCGCACACGGTCACCACCGTTAAATCCCGGTCAGGCTCTACTCGTACAGCTACCCTGTCCATGTCAGCCCCCCAACATTTTCCAGCGCAGATTGTATCGCTTTGCGCGAGTTTTGATAAGCGGAATCTGCCAAACGTTTGACGGGCTAAATATATGAATTATGTGGTAAAATGCGACCGCACTGCGGCTGACATTTCCGTTCGCAAAAAGGTGCCTGCAAGGCGGAAATGCGGGCGGTAGCAGTAGATATCCCCTTAAGATTGAGGTATGGTTGTTTTATCAATCTACATGGAGTTGTGGGGATGACGGCTGCATTTTGGGACAGGATCAAAACCCGGTTTTCGCCAATACATGTGTGGCTTTGCCGGATGGCTGTCTGGCTACGACGGATATATACCGTACTCAGCCTGCTGAAAGTTCCGGTGATCATGTCACTGATCGCCATTGTGGCGCTGACGGTCCCGGGCCAGGTGCTGGAGATATACCGTATCCTGCTGGCGGACGTTGGTAATTTCTGGGTCCAGGTGGTCATGGGTATTCTGGGACTTGGTTTCATGACCTTCATGTTCTGGTATTCGGGTCGCTGGCTGACACTCAACCTGGCAGAAGATAAAATCGCGTTGGAAGATGCGGATTCCTGGATGGTACGCTGGTTCCCACGGATTTTTGCGGTTGCCCCGGCCCTGGCGCTGGG
>JAKSBJ010000105.1 GCA_022361195.1 Flavobacteriales bacterium | reverse complement strand
TCACCATATCTGCTAAAGAATCCAATTGTTTTCCTAGTTCAGACGGTACTTTGAGTAAACGTGCCATAAATCCGTCCAAAAAGTCCAAAACCGCCGATACCAAAATAAAATAAGGTGCAATATCCAGTCTCCCCTTCAATGCGAAAATAATGGCCAATATTCCACCCACTAAGTTCCCAGCAGTAAATAAATTAGGAATTAGACGTCTAACAGCATGCATGCTACAAAAATGAACAATAATTGACAGATGCTGCGACTAATTCAAAATAAATCCATTTTTTTCCAATCCTTTTTACGGGCTTTTTCGTTATTTAGGGCAGGAATATAAATGGAACAAACAAAAGGTCTTTGCACAATTTTTTTTGAAATACGAAGTTATTTTAAGCATTGAATTTTATTTGCTAAATTTATTGAAGCTAGATATGAATAAATCAGGCCTTTCTCTTCTCACAGCGGCATTAGTATTTGCTGCAACCTCTTTTGCTCAGGATATTGCCCCTAAATATTCTAATGAATTCTTATCCATTGGTGTAGGAGCTGATGCTTTGGGGATGTCCAATGCTGTAGTGGCAGGTGTGGATGATGTAACTGCCGGTTACTGGAATCCGGCCGGATTGACGGAAGTGAAAGACTTTTTACAAATTGGTGCCATGCACTCAGAGTATTTTGCCGGAATTGCTAAGTATGATTATTTAGGGCTAGCAAAACCGTTGGATGATAAAAGCACAGCCGGATTTACCTTTATTCGTTTTGGAGTAGATGATATTCCAAATACAACACAACTCATTGACGCTTCTGGGAATATTGATTACGATAAAATCACAACTTTCTCGGCGGGAGATTATGCCTTTTTGTTTTCTTATGCTCGTAAATTACCTGTTAAAGGACTAACCGGAGGAGCTAACTTTAAAGTGGTTTACCGTCATGTGGGAGACTTTGCGCGCTCATGGGGATTTGGACTTGATGCCGGATTAAAATACCAACTGGGTGAAAAATGGAAGTTTGGAGCCTTGTTCCGTGATGTCTCTTCAACCTTTAATGCCTGGTCTTTTAGTTTGGATGATCAAATGATTGAGACTTTCCAATTGACCGGAAACGAGATTCCACAAAATGGTTTAGAGGTTACTTTGCCTAAGATTATTTTAGGAGCTCAATTTAAAAGTAAACTGTACAAAGAATTGTATGTAAAAACAGAGTTGGATTTGGATTTGAATACTGATGGTAGAAGAAATGTATTGATCCGAACGGCTCCAATTAGTATCGATCCACATTTTGGGTTGGCTTTTGGATATGGGAAATGGGTAACCATTCGTGGAGGAATTGGAAACTTTACCTTCATTAAAAACTCTGATTTGACCGAATCCCTGACGGTTCAACCTAACATTGGAATTGGAGTTGGATTTAAAGGAATTAACATTGACTACGCCTTTACGGATATTGGAGACGCATCTGTTGCGCTCTATTCGCATGTCTTTTCTTTAAGATTTAAGCTATCTGATCCAAGATCAGGCGATAAAAAACCAAGTGTGGATGAATAAACTTTTAGTTGTAATAAGTCTGCTTTTAACTGGATTGTCCTTTGGGCAGTATGGGAATGAGTGGATCGACTACAGCCAAAAGTATTACAGCTTTAAAATTCAGCAAGATGGTGTTTACCGTCTCGATTATGCTACCCTTAGTTCTGCAGGTTTACCTTTAGCCACTATTTCTCCTGACGATTTTCAAGTTTTTGGTTTTGAAGAAGAACAGCAAATTTGGGTAGAAGACGGTGATGATGGCTCTTTTGATCCAGGAGATTACATCCTGCTTTATGCACGAAAGAATAACACCTGGTTAGATTCGGCACTTTACGAAGACCCCAATCAGGTAGCCAATAAATACTTTCCTCATTATAACGATACAATTAATTATTACCTTTCATGGAATACAGGTTCTAACGCCCGAATTCAGGAAGAAACAGATGTAAGCTTTGGAGCTTATTCCAGCCAAAATTATTTTTGGAAAACCAATTTTGAAGAAGGACACGAAGTGTATCTCGAAGGATTTAAAATTGGGGGAATGTCCCATGCCACTTATGTGGATGGAGAAGGGTGGTTTGGAAACTTTGTATTTGCAGCTTCTCCTACAAATTACCAGGATGATTACATCTCAACCACCAATGCTTATACAGGAGCAGGAGCGCCAGCAGCAACAGGAGTTGCGGTTTCGGCTGGTGCATCTAATGCCTCTTATGATGGAGCTGGAAATCACCATACTTTATTACAATATGGTTTGAGTAATATTACCGTTCACGATACAATCTATGGTGGCTATCCTAAGATTACCTTACCCTTTTCTATTCCGGCTAGCAGTTTAGGTGCATCTACAACTCGTGTGCGACACCAATTGGTAGATGATTTGGGAGTGGCTTCTGATTATCAGGCCGTATCTTATGTGGAAATTACCTATCCGCATAATGTTAATTTGGGTGGTACGTCTTATTTTGAGATGGAGTTGCCTTTTAATAGCTCCGAAGCTAAGTCCAGATTTGATTTTGTGAATTTTGCATCTTCCAGTCCAATGGCTTTTACACTGGACGGAAATATGAAACGAATTCCGGTGGTGAACACGGCTGGGGTTTATCAGGTGCTAGTGCCTAATTTAAGTTCGGGAGAAAACCAGGATTTTGTAATTTTTGATGAGACTGCAATTGTGGATGTCAATGAGCTAAATCCCATCAACGGAACAGGAGACTTTGTAGATTATTCAACCTACGATTTTGAATCGGCTTATTTGATTCTGACCCATTCCAAATTATGGTCTTCGGCAACGGCTTACCGAAATTACAGAAGCAGTCTTACCGGAGGGGGACACAATGCTGTTATGATTGATGTAGAGGAATTGTATCATCAATTTGGAGGAGGAGTTCAAAAACATATTATGGGCTTGAGAAGGTTTGTACATTACGCTTACAATGAATCAACTGAAAAGCCAACGCATCTCTTTCTACTTGGAAAAGCCGTTAGGGAAGCTAATGAGAGTATTGCTTCGGGGAATGGAATTCGCCTGGGAGCCTTGAGTTATGAAACTTGTTTGGTTCCTACTTTTGGTTATCCAGCTTCGGATAATTTAATTACTGCCCAGTTAGAAGGGAATTTGTGGGATCCGCTAATCCCAACTGGTAGGTTAGCTGCAAATTCCAATGCTGAGGTAGAGGTGTATCTTGGAAAAGTTCAGGAATATGAAATGGCACAAGATCCCAATTCTTTTTACAGTGTTGAGGATAAATTGTGGCAAAAAGAAATTTTACATTTTGGAGGAGGTTCCAATGCTGTTGAGCAAAGTACCTTTAAGTTCTACTTAGAGAATTATGAGGAAATGTTAGAAGGACCGTATTTTGGTGGAAATGTAACGGCCTATTATAAAACAGTTTCTGATCCTATTGATCCCGTTACTTTATTCGACGTAACAGACGATATTAATGAAGGTGTTTCGCTCATGACCTTTTTCGGTCACGCTTCTGCAGATGGTTTTGACCAAAATGTGGACGATCCCGAAAACTGGAATAATAAAGGAAAATACCCGGTAGTTGTTGGAAATGCCTGTTTAACAGGAAATATTCACGAACCCAATAATTTAAGTACATCTGAAACCTACGTTTTGTTGGAAGATAAAGGAGCAATAGCTTTTCTGGCTAATGTAAAACAAGCTTTTTCTAATTCACTAAATAGTTATTCGGAGGCTTTATTTTATGATGCCAGTACAGAAAACTACGGAGCTACTTTGGGTGAGCATTCTCGTAACGCCATTCAGGATGTGCAAAGTCCGGACATGAGTTTTGGTTTGCAAAATGTCTGCTTGCAAATGACTTTGCATGGTGATCCTGCCATTCGATTTAATTCACATTTAGATACTGAGTTGGAGGTAAATGAAAGTAGTTTGTTTATTGAGCCGGCTGTGGTGGATTTAACCGTTGATTCAATTGATGTCAATGTCGTAATTTATAATTTGGGACAATCTACAACTGATACCTTCGCGGTAGAGCTGACGCGTACATTTCCAAACAATAATGGGGATTCACTTTATACGCAGTTAGTATATGGAATTGATTACATCGACACGGTTGTTTTTTCTATTCCATTTTACACGAACATCGCTGTCGGAATTAACGAATTTTCGGTTTCTGTTGATTTACCAAGTTTGGTAACTGAGCACTTTGATGAGGTGGGGAATAATCAAATTAGTAAGCAAGTATTGTTCGATGTGGATGGAATATATCCAGCCTGGCCCTACGATTATGCCGTGGTACCAAATGATACCATAACCATTAGTGGTTCTACCGTCAACCCTTTTGCCGATTTGGCAACTTATCGTTTTGAAATTGATACCACGGATTTGTTTAATAGTCCAGAACATCGTTTTAATGTTCAGGCCTCCTTAGGAGGGGTAGTGCAGGTTGAATATGATGAATGGTTCAATGCCGGAACCGGAAGTCCCGATCCTTTGTTGTTAGAAGATTCGGTTGCCTATTTCTGGAGAGTGGCCTTAGAGGATGGGGGGGATTATTATTGGATCGAAAATTCTTTTCAGCATATAAATGATAAGCAAGGGTGGGGGCAAGATCACTTTTTCCAATTTAAAAACAATGATTTCCTCTTTTTAGATTATGATCGCCCAAGTCGAAGAAGATTGTTTGGTCCTTCTTACAAAACGATTGATGCTGATGTATACGGAGCAGCGGACTCATTTCTGGAATTTGCTTTTACACTTTACCATATTGACGGGGAAATAGCTGAATACAACTTTTGTGGAATTACTCCACAAATTTTCGTTTGTGTTATCGACCCATTCAGTTTAGAACCTTGGGGAACATATTACAATGATGGTTCAACCATTCACAATCCAACACACAATTTCGGAAATGCGAATAATGATGGAGCTTGCCGCCCTCGTGTAGAGTATCATTTTGGCTTTTCACAAAAAGATGCCACGCAACTGGCGGCTTGTGAAAACATGATTGAAAATGAAATTCCAGATGGACATTACTATTTAATTTATACCTCCATTTATGCATTGTATCAGGATTGGGAAGATTTGCATCCTGATCTATTTGACACTTTTGCTGACTTGGGGTCAGATAGTATTTATGTTGATCAGGATACTTTACCTTTTATTTTATTTGGTAAAAAGGGAGATCCTTCTTTCTTTCAGGAGGTACATGGTTCTTACATTGATGAACTCATTCATTTAGAAGATACCTTATGGGGCTTTGATTACTACGGAGAAGAGGTTTCTACAAAAATTGGCCCGGCTAAAGAATGGGATGCGATTTATTGGAAACAAGATGCAATGGAACTTCCTACTGAAGATTCAACTCGCCTAAAAGTGTTTGGTATTTCAGCAACCGGAAATGAGGTCTTGATGATTGATACCTTATTCACAGAAAATGATTCGATTATTAATCTGAATTCGTATATCGATGCAGCGGAGTATCCGTTCCTGGAACTCAAAGCAGAATTAATTGATACAGCCGGTTCTACGCCGGCTCAAATAGATTATTGGCATGTCTTGTATCAACATGTCCCCGAAGCAGCTCTGGATGGTTCTGAAGGCGTTTATTTACCAACAACTGATTCCCTGGCAGAAGGACAGGATATTGTTGTGGCTTTTGATGTGAAGAATATTTCGGATTTACCAATGGACTCGCTCTTGATTAATTACTGGATTGAGGATGCTGATCACAATATCATTCCAATTGATTATCCACGGCAAGATTCCTTGAGAGTAGGGGAGATCATTCGAGATACTTTGACCATTCCAACTTTTGGTTTGGAAGGGTTGAATAGTCTATGGGTTGAGGTGAATCCGTATGTGGCTCCTGGCACACAAGATCAGTTAGAGCAGCACTATTTTAATAACATCGGACAAATTCCGTTTTACGCAGCTGGGGACAATGAAAACCCAATATTGGATGTCACCTTTAATGGATATCATATCATGAATGGAGATATTGTAGATCCGTTTGCGGAGGTGGTAATATCATTGAAAGATGAGAATTTATTTTTGTTGTTGGATGAAGAGGCAGATACGGCCAACTTTGGTATTTATTTAACTTCTCCTGATGGAATTCAGCGTAGAATGAACTTCCGTAATTCATTGGGTGAACCATTAATGACCTGGATTCCGGCTAATGATGGTGATAATAAATTCAAGATCATTTTTGATGGAGATTTTCAGATGGATGGGACTTATCGTTTGCTAGTTCAGGGAACAGATGAATCGGGAAATATTTCAGGAGATTTTGATTATGATATTGAATTTGAAGTAGATCATCATTCTTCCATTACCAATCTTATGAACTATCCAAATCCATTTAGTACACAAACGCAATTTGTCTTTACTTTAACGGGGTCAGTTATTCCAGACGAGTTTACTATTCAGATTTTAACGGTGAGTGGAAAAGTAGTTCGGGAAATCACTGTTGACGAATTAGGACCTATCCAAATTGGTAGAAACATTACCGAGTTTAGATGGGATGGAAGGGATGAATATGGCGACCTTTTGGCAAATGGAGTGTATTTGTATCATGTTATTACCAAGATTAATGGTGAAGACGTTGATCATCGAGAGAGTGGGGCAGATGAGTATTTTGTGAAAGAGTTTGGTAAGATGTATATCTTACGGTAGGAGGATAAGGATTTAGATGGGATGGGCTACGCCGTATATCGAGAAATTAAAAAATCAGGAAACAGTTCAATTTCGTCCCAGAGGTGGCTCTATGAAGGGGAAGATCAATTCAGGCCAATTGGTTACTGTTATGCCTATTGGAGCCAGAGAATTAAAGAAAGGAGATATAGTACTGTGTAAAGTACGAAGCTATCAATACTTGCATCTAATCAAGGCCATTCAAGGCGACAGATACCAAATAGGAAATAACATTGGAAAAATAAATGGCTGGATTAACAAAAATGCAATTTTCGGAATTTGCATTAAGGTTGAAGACTAGATTTTTGTCTTATTCCAGAATCTCAAACATTTCTTTAGCTCGATCTCTGCTGTAACGGTTAAAATGCCACCATTCAGTTTGGATACCCCAAAAGCCTCCGGCTTTCATAACATCACGGAGTAACTCTCTGTTTTCAATTTGCTGTAAGTTGAGCATTCCTGAATCTAAATAAGCTTGCTCATGACGTGGATAAGCTATTTTAGCCGGATCGTCATAGCCAGCTCCCATATCCAAAGCAGTACCATCCTCATGAGCAATGGTCAAGTCAACTGCACATCCGTAGTTGTGAATAGAACCATTGGCCGGATTAGAAACAAATTTGGTCTTTTCCCAAATAGGCATATCCAAAACATCCCACATGATTTGTTGAACTCTTCTTGGGCGAACAGCATCGTAGACTAATAAGGTCAAAGAAGAATCAATCTCTTTTAGTTTTTCCTGAGATTTTTTAAGACTCATTACCACCTCAGGTTGCAAATAGGCTCGTTCCATATGTCCATAAACATCTTCTTCCATGAAGTTGTCTGTGGTGGAATATTTCAATTCTACTAAAATGTCTGGAATACTATCCTGAATATTGAGTAATCCTGCATCAATGATACTTTGCTCCAGTGAGTCAATTATATACTCTTCAACGATTTCTTCTTCCACAGCCACGCTATCTGTTGTTAAAGTATCTGCCTGTGGAGTAATGGGAGGTGTCTCAAGCTCATTTTCACCTTCTCCCTGGCAGGACAACAACAGAACTGTTAATACGAATAAAAAGCTATGGGATCGTCTTAAACGCATTATCCCAAATGAAAAACAAAACCGTATTTGATATAAACTGGGAAGTTTGGAAATAAACGGGGAAGAGGCATGTTAAAATCATCAATGAAATCGTACATCAGTAAGATTTGATAATAAGCACCTTCTCCCATATTACCAGCATATCCAAGTCCTGCCATAAGTGCTGGAACATTGGTTCGATCACCTACAAAACTGGTAGTATAATCGTCGGTATTGTAAAGATTAAATTCGGTTTGTAATAATAATGGCTTTATTGGTCTTAAACGGGCAAATACTCCTCCACCATAAGCATGTGAGGTTGCTACCGAACCATTAAAAGGATTTTGACTACGGAAAAACTGATACATTCCCGATACCCCTGCCGAAAATTTTGGTGTGATGTCGTAGCCAATTATAGGCGCAATGAACAAATAGGTTCGGTTACCAAAGAGTAGCGAGAGTTCTCCACCAACATAGGTACGTTTTCTAAGCTCAAAGAGAGATAAGTTCTTCTCCTTTTTTTCTTTCCCTTCCTCTTCCTCAATGCTATCCACATCATATTGCCCAAAGCTGGCAATGGAAACAAATACAAATGCTATGAAAACAAACTTTTTCACCTCTTTAGAATGTCTAACAACGTTTCTTTATGAATATTGTGATTTCCATCAAAATTAATCAATTCAAAATTCATACCTACTTCATTTAGAAACTTATAGTGCTTTGAAATTCGTTTTTGATCAAAATACTCATCATTGTTCCCAACCACAAAATAGTTTTTGCTGGTATCTAATGGAGAGTCAAATTGCTGTTGCATATCAGGTGGAAAAACAGATCCCCAAAGAATAAAAAGTTGAAATTTATGTTTTCCTAACTCCATCCATCTGGACGCTGTAGCACCACCTTGCGAAAAACCAAGCAACACGTGCCTGTCAAATTGATAGTTAGTAGTAACGTTCTCGTAAACCGTGTTTAAATAGGCCACGTAGTTTTTAATATCCGCCAAACGATCTTCAGTTGTCATCCAGTTGGCAACAACCTGACCTCTTCTACCCCTTTGATAGTAACGATGCGGTCCCTCAGGACAAACTACAAAGTATTTTTCAGGATCGAGATAGTTGAAATTCTCGATCCATTCGGTAGCTAGTTGACCATAACCATGAAGGGCAATTAGGAGTTCCGTTGCCGTTTCTGGATTCCCGAAGGTGATGAATCGGGCAGTCTTTTTATATTCAATATGATGTTGTTTAAATTCCATGAATGAAATCTTCTACTGTTTGTTGAACGAATTGAGTTTGTTCTTTAAAAGGCAAATGACCACAATCTGTAATCAAATGTTCTTCTGTTTTACCCTTTAAAACCTGAGCAATTTCTTTGACCTGTTGTACACTTCCATATTGGTCATCACAACCGTGCATCAGCAATACTGGAATAGAGATATCCTCCAGTTCTTTTAAAATGTTCCAGCTTTTAAAATCTGGATTTAACCAGATGTCATGCCAGGCCATAAAAACGTCTTTGTATTTTGCTCCGTGATATTTTTCCAAACCATTTAGCTTCCCTTCTTCAAAAGGTCGTATTGCGTCTTGAATTCCCCTAATGGTACTTTCTTCAACAAAGGCGTGAGCTGCCTCAGTGATTACCCATTTTATAGTTTGAGGATAGTAAGCCGCATACAAAAGCGCGATGGTGCCTCCTTCCGAATGACCATAAAGCATCAACTCTTGATCAGTATCAATCACTTCATCTATTAAAGCCTTGAGTTCATGTGTGTCTCGATGAAGAAAGTTATTATCTCTTTCCGGAACAAACTCTCCTGATTTACCAAAACCATTTCGGTCAAATAATAGTCCACGAACATTGAGGCTTTCGCATAATTGTTTTGGATACCAATCCCACATGGCTGAGCATCCTAACCCCTGATGGATAAAGACAATTGTTTTTTTAGCCGACAAATTGCCGATGAACTGATGAAAGAGCATCTTAAGAGCTTGTCAGAGAAATTGTTGGCTCTGATTTATGATTTGATACGCTCAGAGTATTCTCCTTTACGCGTATCTACCTTAATCATATCTCCTGTGTTAATGAACAAAGGAACTCTGATTTCAGCTCCAGTGTCAATAGTAGCAGGCTTTAAGGTATTTGTAGCTGTATCTCCTTTAATACCGGGCTCTGTGTAAGTAACTTCTGCGTCAATGTGATTTGGAAGTTCTACTGTTAACGGAGTTTCTTCTTCGGCATGGAATACAATCGTACAGATAACACCTTCTTTCAAAAATTGAGGATTGTCGATCATTGCCCCATTGATGAATACCTGCTCGTAATTTTCAGTATTCATGAAGTGATATCCTTCCCCTTCCTGGTACAAGTACTGATAACTTCTTGTTTCAATACGAACGATATCAATTTTATGTCCGGCTGAGAAAGTGTTATCAACTACCTTTCCGGTTTCAACGTTTTTAAGCTTAGTACGAACAAAAGCTGGTCCTTTACCTGGCTTTACGTGTTGAAATTCAACAATCGTTACCAATTTTCCATTATGATTAATACAAAGTCCGTTTCGGATATCAGCTGTAGTTGCCATAGTTTTATTGATTAAATAGGTCCTTTAATAATTCCCTTTTCCGATTGTCTGATAAAGTCAATGACTTTTCTTCTTTCTTCGCAATCCGGAATTTCTTTTTCAATTGTTTTGATTCCTGATGAAATGGAATCATTCAAAACAAAAAGATTACGGTAAATATCTTCAATTAATTTTACTTTTTCGTCAGTCATTCCCCTTCTTCTAAGCCCAATCGCATTAATACCTGCGAAGGTTAATGGCTCTCTGGCTACGCGAATAAAAGGAGGTACATCTTTTCGTACCTGCGACATTCCGGCAATAAAGGAGTGCTCACCGATATTTATGAATTGTTGTAAACCGCACATTCCTTCAATAATTACCCAATCCGCAATATTACAATGACCCGCAATTCCGGCATAATTTGCAATAATTACGTTATTACCAATAATGCAATCATGTGCAACATGAACATAGCACATAATGAGGCAGTTTTTTCCAACTACTGTTTTCTTTCTGTCCTCTGTACCACGATGAATGGTAACACATTCACGAATTACTGTATTATCACCAATCTCTGCCGTGGTGTATTCGCCTCTGAATTTCAAATCTTGTGGAATGGCTGAAATAACCGCTCCTGGATAGATTTGACAATTTTTTCCAATTCGAGCTCCTGGATAAATCGTTACGTTCGGTCCAATAACTGTTCCGTCACCAATTTCAACATCTTCATAGATGGTTGAAAATGATTCAATAACAACATCCTTTCCAATCTTGGCGTTGGGATGAATATTTGCCTGTTTACTTATCATTCTGTTTTATCTTTGACCACTTGTGCTAACATTTCGGATTCCATAACGGGTTTTCCATCAACATAAGCGACTCCAGACATGTTCACAAGCCCTCTTCTGATAGGAGAAAGAAGTTTTAATTCAAATACCACTGTATCTCCTGGTCTAACCATTGCTTTGAACTTGGTGGAGTCTATCTTCATAAAGTATGTCGAATAAAGATGCGGATCCTCTACTTTGTCCAGTGCAAAAATTCCTCCTACCTGTGCCATTGCCTCTACCTGTAACACTCCTGGGAAAATTGGATTTCCTGGAAAATGCCCTGTAAACTGAGGTTCGTTCATCGTGATGTTTTTAACCCCAATGATCGAATCGTCAGTTACTTCCATGATTTTGTCTACCAATAAAAATGGGTAGCGATGAGGAAGCATTTTTTCAATAGCAATGGTATCATAAACAGGCTCTGAAGTAAGATCAAATACCTTTCCTTTTTTGAGTTGTTGTTTGAAGTGTTCCTTCAAAAGTTTGGCAAATTGAACATTTCCTCCGTGTCCTGGTCGGGCAGCCAAAATATGTCCTTTGATTGGTTTACCTAATAAAGCAAGGTCACCAACAATGTCCAAAAGCTTATGACGTGCAGGTTCATTCTCAAAATGAAGTTTGGTATTGTTCAAGGTTCCAATTCCGTCTACCTGAATAGATAAATCTTCTTTTCCAAGTAATTTCGCTAAACGATCCAACTCTTCTTGCTGAATGTTGTCGCGCTCAACCATTACAATGGCGTTATCCAAATCACCTCCTTTAATGAGGTCATTCTTTGCCAAATATTCCAATTCTCTCAAGAATACAAACGTTCTACAACGTGATATTTCTTGTTCAAAATCAGAAATTTTATACATACTGGCGTGCTGTGTTCCAAGCACAGGTGAATTGTAATCCACCATTACCGTAATTCGATATTCGCTATCAGGGATAGCTAAGAATTCAATTCCTTTCTCTACATCTTCCCATTTGATGTTTTCATCCAACTCAAGATACTCTCTGTCAGCATTTTGTTCTTCTAAACCAACTTCCTTAATTGCCTGAACAAAAGGGAAAGAACTTCCGTCCATAATAGGAACTTCAGGTCCATCTAACTGAATAAGTACGTTGTCAACCTGCATAGCGTACAAAGCAGCCAAAACGTGCTCGGTTGTATAAACTTTAGCTCCGTTTTGTTCCAAAGTAGTTCCTCTTGCTGTTGAAACAACATTGTCCGGATCAGCTTTTACAATTGGTTCATTTTCCAAATCCACCCGTTGGAAACGATATCCGTGTTTTTCAGCAGCAGGGCAAATTGTCAGATTGACAACTTCTCCTGTATGCAGTCCAACACCACTTAACTTGATTTCTTTTTTTAGGGTTTTCTGCTTATCAGCCATCGGCTTATCAATTATTCTTTAGTTGTTTTAATTCCGCTTCTAATTTTCCTAGTCGGTCAAGTATTTGTGGTAATCTTCTGTAGGCAAACCACAATTTCTTTTGTTCATCCGCATCTGTAGCAGGAGAGCCTAATAAAACGGCATTTTCTTTGCTAACCCCTCTTGGAACTCCTGATTGAGCTCCTATTTTAATTCCATCCGCAAATTCAGAATGTCCAACGATACCTACTTGTCCGCCCAACATCATGTTTTTTCCTAGCTTGGTTGATCCTGCAACACCTACCTGGGCTGCCATTACCGTATTGTCTCCAACAATAACATTGTGACCAATTTGCACCAAATTATCGAGTTTTACTCCCTTTCGTATAATGGTCGAACCTAATGTAGCCCGATCAACACAAGTGTTTGCTCCGATGTCAACATGATCTTCTAAAATCACATTTCCAATTTGAGGTACTTTTTGGTAATTGTTCTCCGAATTGGGCGCAAAACCAAATCCGTCAGCTCCAATAATAGCTCCGGCATGTACTGTACAGTCGTTTCCAATCTGACAATCCCTATAAACCTTTGCTCCCGAATAAATTTTTGAATTATTCCCAATTTTAACATTGTCACCAATATAAGCCTGAGGATAAATCATCACATTATCACCAATTTCAACATTATCACCAATGTAAGCGAAAGCACCCACATAAACATCTTTTCCAACCGAAGCTGATTGGGAGATGAAAGAAGGTTCTTCTATACCTGGTTTTTTAGCAATTGCTTGATCGTACATCTCCAGTAATTTGGCAAAACTACGATATGCCTCTTTCACTTTAATGAGGGTACAATCTTCAGAAATAGGTGATTGGGGAGAGAAGGTATCATTAACAATTACAATAGAAGCCTTGGTAGTGTAAATATATTCTTCGTATTTGGGATTGGCCAGAAACGATAATGTTCCAGTTTTACCTTCTTCAATCTTTGAAAGGCCATTTACGGTAACGTTAGGGTTTCCAACGATTTCGCCTTCCAGAATGTCTGCTATTTGTTGTGCGGAAAAATCCATTTTGCCAAAAGTACTAATTAAATATGCGAGCGCTTATACTCCAACACGAAGTTTTCAACAAATCGTTTGAGATAATGCACATTATTTTTTTAATCTGTTTTAATCCTCAAATAACAAAGTGAAAATTTTTCAACCGATTTGGTAAAACCAGAGAGGTTGAAATTGTCTGAGGCACTGAGTAAATCAGTCAGCTTTCCGTCTCTGGAAAGTACATGAATCCGGTCTAATTGATGATTGTAGGCATTGTTCACCAATTTTTCACTAATTACAAAGTAAGAGACGTCCGATTGGTTAATCCCCAAGGCATTCACGATTTGTTCTTCCTTTTGTTGAATTTCTTCGGATGAAAATTGCTGTGACGAAATTTCAGTTTTGAAGAGTTTTCTTCCAATCATGTTTTTACAGAGGGTTGAAAGAATTAAGTCATCTGATTTTTGCCACACTTTTACCGAAGATATAATGTCATTGTCGTCGATCAAAGCAAAGTTTTCAAGTAGTGATGCATCTGACTTGAATTCGGTTGCACTGATTTGCTTTTTTAAGAAAATTTCAAGGCTGGGAGTACAAAAAAGTTCTTTCCCTTCATGGTATAATTTACGAGCCCGTTTTAGGATGCTAGTTAACATATACTCTGAGGAAACTACAGTTTTATGCATGTATACCTGCCAATACATAATTCGACGTGAATTCAAAAAGTTCTCGATCGAATAAATTCCTTTTTCATCAACCACTAACTGGTCATCTGAAACATTTAGCATTTTAATAATGCGCTCACTACCAATTACTCCTTCCGAAACTCCAGTGAAAAAACTGTCTCTTTGCAAATAATCTAATCGGTCCATATCCAGTTGACTGGAGACAAGTTGATGAAGGAATTTTTTAGGGTGTTGGTCCGTGAAAATCTGAATTGCGGTATCCAATTGTCCATCTAATTCTTCATTGAGTTTTTGCATGAACAGGACCGAAATTTCTTCATGATGTACATCATTGAGTAAAGCATGCTCCAGAGTATGCGAAAATGGTCCGTGACCAATGTCATGCAACAAAATAGCAGCTATAGCTCCTGTTTTTTCATCGTCCGAAATTTCAATTCCCTTTTTCTTTAAAACCGTGATGGCTTTTTGCATGAGGTGCATTGCACCCAAAGCATGATGAAAACGAGTATGGTTCGCTCCCGGATAAACGAGGTGTGATAATCCTAACTGTTTTATTCTTCTCAATCGCTGAAAAAACGGATGTTCGATCAAATCGAAAATTAATTCGTTTGGAATCGTAATAAATCCATGAACAGGATCGTTAATTATTTTTCTTTTATTCGAAGTATTTGATTGCGATTTCAATTGCTTAAGTTTGCTGTACAGATGCTTCAAAACTAATTAAAAAACAATAGATGAACGCAACGATTCTTTGGGCAGATGATGAAATTGATCTTTTAAAGCCTCATATCATGTTTTTGGAACAGAAAGGCTTTGAAATTGACACGGTCAATAATGGCTTTGATGCAGTTGAAATGGCTGGAGAAAAACATTATGATATAATTTTTCTGGATGAAAATATGCCAGGACTAACTGGTTTGGAAACCTTGGCAAAAATCAAGGATAAAAACCAAAATGTTCCAATCATCATGATTACTAAAAGTGAGGAGGAACATATCATGGAGGAGGCCATTGGACGGCAGATCTCAGATTATTTGATTAAGCCAGTAAACCCCAACCAAATTTTATTGTCGATCAAAAAGAATTTGAATGAGAAGGATTTGGTGAGTGCAAAGAATACTTCTGACTATCAAATCGAGTTCCGTCAAATTGGGATGCGTTTAAATGATCGATTGGATGCAGAAGAGTGGGCAGATGTATACACGCAATTGGTGAATTGGGAAATTAAGTTGGAACAATCGACGGATGATGGAATGAAGGAGATTTTTGCCATGCAAAAGAAGGACGCCAATACACAGTTTTGCAAATTTGTCGATGATAATTACCGTTCATGGCTAGATGGGGACGAGGATGCACCTCTCTTATCACATCAAGTTTTGAAAGAACGCGTTTTTCCAACCATTACTCAGGAACCAGCTTTTTTAATTGTCATTGATAATCTTAGATATGATCAGTGGAAGGTGTTAAAGCCCATTATCACTGAGTATTTTAATGTTGAGAAAGAAGAACTTTTTTATTCCATTTTACCTACCGCAACGCATTATGCAAGAAATGCTCTTTTTGCCGGAATGATGCCTTTGGAAATTGAAAAACGTTATCCGAATTTGTGGTTAAACGAGAATGATGAGGGTGGGAAGAATATGCATGAGGAGGAGTTTCTTGAAGGGAATCTTCGAAAGAATAATTTGAAGTTAAAAACTTCTTATAATAAAGTGGTAAAGCTTGACTTTGCTAAGAAAATGGTTGATCGTTTTAACGATCTTCTTCAAAATGATCTCAATGTAATTGTCTACAACTTTGTGGATATGTTGTCACATGCCCGAACAGAGATGGAGGTAATTAAAGAATTGGCAGATGATGAGGCAGCTTATCGTTCATTAACGGTTTCATGGTTTAACCATTCCCCCTTAAAGGACATTCTTCGCAAAATTGCTGAGAAAGGGTTAAAGTTGTATTTAACAACCGATCATGGAACTATTAGAGTGGACAATCCTGTGAAAATTGTGGGAGACAAAAATACCAATACCAATTTGCGTTATAAGGTGGGAAAAAACCTAAATTATAATTCAAAAGAGGTGATCGTTTCCAGCAATCCAAAAGATATTCAATTACCGCAAGAGAATGTAAGTTCGCAGTTTGTTTTCTCAAAAGAAAATGACTTCTTTGCTTATCCGAATAATTACAATTATTACGCTAAGTATTACAAGGATACCTTTCAACATGGAGGAGTATCTTTGGAGGAAATGATCATTCCTTTTGTGGAACTGAGCTCGAAATAGATCATATTTCATCCTGAATGGCTATTGCAATTTTAGCAGTTTAGTTTCATCTTTGCAGGGATGAAATTAGAATTGTCTTCTCTTGATGAGTTGAGTGAGACTGTCAAAGCGTTTTTGAGTCTCGCAAATGATTATAAAAAGTTTGCCTTTTACGGTGAGATGGGAGTTGGTAAAACAACTTTTATCAATGAAGTAATGAAGCAAATGGGGGTAGAGGATCATACTTCTTCTCCTACTTTTTCGATTATCAACGAATATTTTTCCGTAAATTATGGTTCTATTTATCATTTTGATTTTTATCGGTTGAATGATGAAATGGAAGCCTATGATATTGGAGTAGAGGAGATACTGGACTCGGACAGCTACTGTTTTATGGAGTGGCCGGAGAAAGTCAGCAACCTTCTACCTGAAAATTGCGTAGATGTTATAATCAGTCTCAAAGACACTAAACGAATTATTGATATTCAGACATGATTACAGATCCGGAAACCCTCAAATCCTTGATGAAAGAAGGAAGTCTTCTGCCTCAGGAAGAAATGATTGCGATTAGCCGTAAAAAAGGAAAATTAATGATCGGAATTCCGACAGAAACGACCTACCAGGAAAACAGGGTGGCGCTCAATCCTGAGTCAGTCCAGTTTTTGGTAAATAACGGTCATCGTATTGTTGTTGAGAGTGGTGCGGGAAAAAGTTGTCGTTATGACGATCATGACTATTCTGAAGCTGGAGCTGAAATTGCTGAAGATCGTTCAGAAGTTTTTAAATCCAACATCATTTTAAAAGTTGCTCCACCAACCGATGAAGAGATTAAAATGATGCCTGGAAATCAAACATTGATTTCTGCTTTGCAATTAACCTTGCAGCCTAAAAAGACGCTGGTAAGTTTAATGCAAAAGAAAATTACTGCCATTGCCTGGGATTATATTCAGGACGAACACAGCATTTTTCCAGTGGTAAGAGCCATGGGTGAAATTGCAGGAAATACATCCATCCTAATTGCTGCGGAACTTTTATCAAACTATAAAACCGGAAAAGGTATTATGATGGGAGGAGTGGCTGGAGTTCAACCAACCGAAGTGGTTATTTTAGGAGCTGGAACAGTTGGTGAATATGCTTGTAGAACTGCATTGGGATTAGGAGCATCCGTCAAGGTCTTTGATAATTCAATTTCAAAATTAAGACGTTTACATAACGACATCGGAAACCGGGTTTATACATCAGTAATTCAGCCTAAATTATTAGGAAAAGCACTACAAAGAGCAGATGTGGTAATTGGGGCAGTAAGAGCACCTTTTGGCCGAACTCCGTGTATTGTTACCGAAGGAATGGTTGAAGCGATGAAGCCAGGATCAGTGATTGTAGATGTGAGTATTGATCAAGGAGGTTGTTTTGAAACGTCAAGAGTTACCAATCATGAAGCACCAATTTTCACAAAACACGATGTTATTCATTATTGTGTTCCAAATATCGCTTCGAGAGTTTCAAGAACGGCTTCTAATGCATTGAGTAATATCTTTTCACCAATGATGCTAGATATTGGGGAAGTAGGAGGTTGTAAGGATATGATTAAGAAAGACCCTGGATTTAGAAGTGGTGTTTATATCTATCAGGGAAAATTAACAAGTGAAATTTTAGGGAAAGTGTTTGATCTTCCGTTTAAAAATATTGAGCTGTTATTAGCTGCTTTATAAGCGTCTAGTAATAATTTAAGACATAAAAAAACTCCAGCCCTTTAGAGCTGGAGTTTTTTAGTTTTATAGAGAATCTTACCACTGAAACAATGGAAGATCTTTCATCATGTTTTGAACTTCGGCTTTTACAGCATTTATTTTCGCATCATCATCTTTGTTCATTAAAACCGTATCAATAAGGTCAACAATTTTAGGAACGTCATTTGTTCTGATACCTCGAGTAGTAATAGCAGCTGTTCCCAAACGAATTCCAGAAGTTACAAATGGTGACTCTGTATCAAATGGAACCATGTTTTTGTTTACGGTAATCTCAGCTTTTACTAAAGCATCCTCGGCATCTCTACCGTTTAACCCTTTTGAACGTAGGTCAATTAACATTGAGTGGTTATCTGTTCCACCTGAGATGATCTTATATCCTTTGTCAATGAATCCTTTTGCCATTTCAGCAGCATTGTCTTTTACTTGCTGCATGTATGTTTTAAAGCCATCAGTATTAGCTTCACCAAAAGCAACAGCCTTAGCAGCAATTACATGCTCTAATGGTCCTCCCTGACATCCTGGGAATACAGCTGAATCCAACAACGAACTCATTTTTCGGATGGTTCCTTTTTTAGTTGCAATACCCCATGGATTTTCAAAGTCATTTCTTAACATAATCACGCCACCTCTAGGACCTCTAAGAGTTTTGTGAGTTGTCGTTGTTACGATATGGCAGTGATCTAAAGGATCTTTTAATAATCCGGCAGCAATCATTCCTGCAGGGTGGGAAATGTCGGCCAAAATAACAGCTCCTATTTCATCAGCAATTTTTCGTACTCTTTCGTAATCCCAATCTCTTGAATAAGCTGAGGCTCCAACAATGATCATTTTTGGCTTATCTCTAAGCGCAATTTCTTCCATTTGATCATAGTCGACATAACCTGTGTCACGATTTACACCATAAAATGAGTTCTCGAATCTTTTTCCTGAGAAGTTAACGGGTGAACCATGTGTAAGGTGACCACCGTGAGATAAATCAAAGCCTAAAATTCGATCACCTGGTTGTAAACAGGCTAAAGTCACTGCGTAATTAGCTTGAGATCCAGCATGTGGCTGAACATTTGCCCAACTGGCACCAAAAAGATCTTTTAAACGGTCAATAGCTAATTGTTCAACTTGATCAACAATTTGACAACCACCATAGTATCGCTTATTTGGAAGTCCTTCGGCGTATTTATTGGTTAAAATTGACCCCATGGCTTCCATCACTTGGTCACTGACAAAATTTTCAGAAGCAATCAACTCAATTCCTTCAAGTTGACGATGTTTTTCTTGATCAATAAGATCAAATATGGCGGTATCTCTAGACATGTTTTTAGATTTTCCGCTAAAGTAAAAAAATGTTCTGTCAATCAGATTGCGAAGAAGGCAAAAAATTGAATAAAATAGCAAGGATCATGAGGGGCACAAAGGATTGAGCAATCATCATGATGGTGTGAATAGCGCCATACAATTGGTTACCATAGCCACTTACCCAACCTGCAATATAAAGAAGTCCTGAAATGCCAAACAGACTTGCAAACATTCCAAGAGTAATGAAATTGAAAGTACGATTCTTGAAAGCCAAATGAATAATGAGGAGCGTTAAGCCCAAAAACAAAAGGTAAAAAAGAACAGTTCCAAACCATTTTAAGTTTAGAATTTGATCAGGAGTCCAGTCCAGCAAAAAATGAAATTCGGGCCGAGCTTGATTTCGACGTTGATTAGTGTGCGTTAAATAAACCCAATTAATGTTTTCAAAGAGATAATCCCTGATAAAACCCAAAACAATGATGGAGGGTATGAGGAGGTAAAGTTTAAGCCTTTTGCCCATTAGCCCCATATTTTTTTGCCCACCACCACCATAAAAAGAAAATTAAGCCATATACAATAACAACATAGGTGTATTTATGGTTAAAATCGAGCGCAGTTGGATATTTATCAAAAATGATGAGCAAGCTCACAATTCGGAGAATATTGGCTAAATGGATGATTAAAATTCCAAGTGGAATAAACCATATTTTAGACTTATGATTACCGGGTAAAATGGCTATGAGAATCGCAAAAATGGAAAAGAGTTTAAACCCGTTACATTCATCTCCAAT
Source organism: Flavobacteriales bacterium (assembly GCA_022361195.1). Taxonomy (GTDB): domain Bacteria; phylum Bacteroidota; class Bacteroidia; order Flavobacteriales_D; family Crocinitomicaceae; genus JAKSBJ01. Next base: position 15,550 of record JAKSBJ010000105.1, on the reverse strand, counting down.
CCAAACTCCAATTGAATTGTCAGGATCTAGTAAAAGAACAATGTGGTCACTTTCAACATCAATGTAAGATTCAGTTCCAAAAACCGAAAAAATCCATTGACCAATCTCCGCTATATTATAGTTGATATAATAATCAACCTGCGAATGATCTTTTAAAATGAGATAGTAAAGTAACAGCCACCCAACGTAAAGTCCTCCACCAAGAAGAAGAAAGCCAAGGATTTTCTTTTGAAGCAATCCTTTCATATATAAGCTTAGAAGAATGTAATAGAACCAAAGTCCTATTTATACATTCCATATATTTTTCTAATTCCTAAAAAGGTACCTGCGGCAATCAAGAAGCCTAAGCCTCCGTCAATAGGAACACAAGGAGGATCCCAACATGGTGGGTCTCCAGCAGGTCCACCACCACCCGGAGGTGGTCCACCAGGGGGTTGTGCAAAGTTCATAATGCTTACCGCAATCATAAACGTCGCCAGAAAAAAACGTAATGTAATTCGCTTGAAAAGTAATTTCATTTCAATTCAAAATTTAGGCTAAAATACTAGCTTTTTGCTAATTGTTCGTTCAGCATCTCTGAGTGTAAAGATATGAACTCCTTTTAAATCCTGAGGAAGGTCAATGATGTTGCTACCCTCAACCAATTCAGTATTAATATGATAAACTTCTTCTTGTCCAAGAACATTAATCACACTTAACTCAACGTTACCTTTTAGTTTAAAGTTGGTACGAATGTCAATAGAGTGTCCCATTTGAACAATTGAAATGTCTTGATCAGCTGCATCAGTAATGTTTGCTAAACCAGACTCTCCGGCAGATTCCGAATTTGTTAAGATCAATTGGAAACGTTCAAACTTACCTTCTTCCGAATGGAAAACGTATTGGTTAACTTCTTTCAAATCAACTTGATCTCCCGTCTCTTTATCGATCAAAATAACTTTTCGATAACTGTCAAATCCTTCAATATTCTCAGCTGAAATAGAGTAAAGTCCAGCAGAATTGATTTTAGTGTAAAGATCAAAACTCTTGTTAAGGAAGTTCTTTTTGATGTGATTCTTACGAACCAATTCACCGTCAGCAATAACTGCAATTTCAGGTGAAAGAACCAACTCCGAAGTCAAATGTGGGATGTCAATCAGCTCATCAAAACCATCATTGGTTTCCATGTTTTCTTCAAATCCCATGATACATTTTGAAGTTCCTGTTTCGTCACTTAAAGCAAGATGGAATCCAGTTCCGTAATGATCTTCTGTACTTCGAATATAAGTAGCTGTATTAGCTGTTTTACTTGCCTGAGAGAATGTTAAGGTTCCAGGTCCATTTACCCAAAAAGCTTGCCCTGTTGCTAATAACCCATCTGTTAACTCAGGAATACTTGAACTTCCTGCTCCACTTCCATCGTACCATTGATAACCACTAATGTTAACATCATACACGTAAAAGTAATTTCCAACTCCCGATCGCACGACATCTGAATACAAAATTGGAGATGCGTATGGATTTCCTTTAATTTCCCAGTTAGCCGAAACACTTTGAACGTTGTCAGCAGAGCTGTTGATAGGACCAGAAACTTCAACCGTTCCACCTGACCAGGTACTTAAATCATCACCTACCCAAATGTAGAATCCTTTTCCGTTAACTAGTTCCTCATTGATGTCTGTTATGTCTATAAAGCTTGTTCCAATGTAAGTTTTACAAGAATTAAAACATCCTTCAGAATCACAAGCTTCTCCGTCAGGGAAACCTGGACCACTAATTTCCATTGCAGCATCCCATTCTGTTAAAGTAGCACCAATAACAGGTGAACATAAGTCACGATAACCAGCTGTTCCCGAAGGAATAAATCGTCTCACAACAAAGTCCCCGGTAAAATTAAAACCTCCATCAGCAGCACCGATACGTCCACCTTCAGTTGCTGAGGTAGAGTTAACAATAAATGTAGCTGTTGGATCAATGGTCATTGCTCCTCCATTTGGACTCAATGTTCCATCCAAAATAAAAGAAGTAGCATCTTCAAAAGTCACCTCTCCGTTTGAATTAATTTCAATATCATGGAAGGTATGGGATGCACTATTTCCTGAAATCGTTTGGTCACCTGCGCCAACCATTGAAATCTCGCCATCTGTAAGAGATAGAGTACCATTAACGGTAAAGTTTCCTAATAATTCCAAATCAACATCAGCTGTTGACATTGCCAGGGTTCCTCCTGGATTAATCGTCAAATTATTGGCCGTTGCAGCTTCATCTACATCAACAGTATGTCCCGCTAAGATTGTCACATTATCATTGGCCGTTGGAATACATCCACAATCCCAGGTAGTTTCCAAATCCCAATCTGTAGATGCAACCGAAATAATATCTAATTGTTGAGATAGCCCGGCAAGTGTAAAGAAGGTATTTGAACCGAAATCATGTGTAAAAGTTACATCTCCCGAAGAATATGAACCTGTGATAACGGCAGCATCAGAAAAGTTTCCATCATCATCAACTAATAAGCGGTAAGATGTACTGGATGCAAAATCTGCGGTTCCATCTAAGTGAAAAGTTAATGTAACCGTACCAACATCTCCTGTTTCGTCTGCTCGCCATGTACGATTAAAACGAACATGGTCAGGAATAGATGCTGGAATATCCGCATCCGTTGTGTCAGAAGGAACAGCATTGTCTGTATGCGCAGCCAACAAATATTCATTTGGTCCTAAATCAGTTGCTCCACTAATTTCCAAAATACCAGCTCCTTGAGATGCAGTATGACTATCGGTTCCATCATTTCCAATTCCAACCAAACCGATATTATGTGTTGCTTGATGACTATAGAAGTCAGAAGGAATAGACATATTGTATTTAGCTCCCAGGTAATTTTCAACCAAGATTCTTTCCAAATCATTTAAAGCTGTGTTGTAGACAACAACCTCAGCAATAAAACCATCCAAAATGTAAAAGTTAGGATTAGCAGTATACCCTCCCAAGCGAACAATGTTATGTCCAGTTCCGGCAGTATATGCTGTATTCAAAGTCTGTTCTAAAGTTCCTTGTTGGTAAGTTCTCATTTGAGCAGGCTCGTAATGTGCCGATAGAAAAGAAGGCGTTCCTCCGTCTATGTAATAGACAATCTTATTTGAAGGACTTTTTTGTTTTGAGTTCAGTCGATTATTTGCAGGAGTACTATAAGTTCCCCATTTATCACTTTCTGAAGTATAACCAGCATTAATTAAACTCTGATCATTAAATGTTGCTCGCTCATATACGATGAAATAAGTAATATTCGCCGATTCCAAAGCACTAATTGCTCCAGCATCAAGATAATCATTAACTCCATCAAACGTAACAGCAGGAAGGCCGTTGATCTCAGATGCGCTGAAAAGAGGCATACGGTCACCTGATGCCTGGGAGAAATTATTTCCGTTTCCACTGACGTCAGAGAATAGTGAGACAGAAGCACCATCAGATAAGCTAAGAGCATGTGCGTCTAACCAAATAATATTCTCGGACGATGATCCAACTCCTGCGGCTCCTGTTTGTGAGTAGATACCATAAGGCACCAATAATCCAATAAAGAATGAGAGTAAAAAATTTGTTTTCATAAGGGCAGGTAATAAGTGTCATTAGCAGTCCCTAGGACCGCAACCAACCAAAAATACAATAAATAACTTTAATTTCCAACAGTTTAACTATATGATTAGTCGGTTGTAATATCTCGTTTTTACAGCACGAATGCATTTTTATTTAACTGATTGCAATAATACAAACTAGGAGGGAGAATTATTGGTCATTTTGAGTAAAATATTGAGGGGTGAGCGGAACATAATTCTAAAGTTTGCGTAAACAAACCAAATTTAACGTACATCACTGTAGGCGATAATATTGTAAAATGCAAGAGCAGAAGGTTATTAGCAACAAACTGATTGAGACAAAAGACATCCTCTTTGTTTGGAGATTATTCTTAAAGAATTTGTTTTTGATTGTCATTCTTTCAGCTTTGTCGTATGGAATAGGTAGAATTTATACGCATCGTTTGCCAAATATTTATGGGGCTAAAACCGAGCTGTTATTGAAATCGAACGAGACGTACGATTATCAGGATCCAATTTACAAAGGATTAGGAGCTTACGGGATGTATATGGATGTGCAGAATCAAATTCGGATTCTAACTTCACATGATTTGGTAGGAGAGGTTGTGGATAAGATAAATATCCAAACTTCGTATTTCGTGGTAGGGCGTTTAATTAAGCAAGAGGTTTTTGAAACCTTACCCTTTCGATCATCTGTCGTAGTGCTTAATCCAACTATTTATGAGGTTCCTATTTCCATTAAAATTTTGGACAAGAATACCTATCGTATGTCCTATGATGCTGGGAATGGAACGCAAACTAATGAGTATAAATTTGATGAGGAGATAAACACGGAGGATTTCATTTTGACGTTGGAAAAACGATATCCATTTACAGATAAAAATATTCAAACGGTCACTTCTTCGGACTATGAAATTATTTTCCATTCGCGTTCTCACCTGATCAATTACTACAGAAGTCATCTTACAGTTGAAAATATTGAGCATACCAGTGTTTTGGATGTTCGGGTTTCAGATCTTTTAGGGCAACGTGCAGTAGTTTTTCTGGATACGCTAACACAGTCCTATATTGATTATTCTGAAAGGGTGCAATTAGAAGTGAACCAAAATACTTTGGTGAACATTGAGAAACAAATTGACACTGTTAAAACCTTGATCAGGGATAAAGAGTTGGAGCTTTTAAAATTCCGTGATGAGAACAAAATTCATGATCCGGATAAGCAAAAAGAAGATTATTTTGATGAATATTCTTTTTACTCTGATCAAAAGAGAGAATTGGAACACCAAAGAGCTTCGGTTGAGGCTTTGCAGAAGTATATGAAATCGTCCGAAGGACGTACTATTCCGCCATCTTTTTACATTGAGGAAAAGGACATGTACTTGCAAAAGGCTATTGCCAATTTGAGAGAAAAACAAGTAGCACTCGAAATTGATCGAGGAAATGTAACGGATGAAAATTTCCGTATCGTCTCAGCAAAAAAGGAAATTACCATCTTAAAAAATGACATTACAAAGTATTTATTAACCCTAAAGGTTGCACTTCAGGATGAAATAGATGCTGTAGGATCACATATCAACTCTGCTTTAAGTGATATTCGAGGACTGCCTTCATCAGCTCAAGGAATTTTAAATATCGAACGAGAATTGGATGTTCATAACCGAATGTACCTTTTCTTGTTGGAGAAAAAGACCAATACCTTAATTGCCCGGGCAGGTATTATTCCACAGGTAAATGTGATTGAACAAACAATAGGCTTAGGAGTTATTTCTCCAAACAAAACAAAAATTCAACGTTTGTTTGTATTGGGAGGAGTTATCTTGTCTTTGATAATAGCTTTTGTCCGAACTGTATTCTTTGAGCGAATTGAGAATGTATCAATGTTGAGTGAGGTGGCCAGTATTCCAATTATTGGTGGAGTAGGGCATGTTAAGGATGTAAATATTGCTACAATCAATTCTAATCCCAAATCCCAGGTCACCGAGAGTTTTAGAACTATAAGAACTAATTTGTCCTATCTCAATGCGGGTAAAAAAGGAGCTGAAATTATTCTGATTTCGTCCTTTTATCCAGGAGAGGGAAAAACGTTTTGCTCAAGTAACCTTTCTACTTTATTCGCTAAAGGAGAAAAGAAAACACTTCTATTAGATTTTGACTTACACCGACCTAAGATTCATAAAGCACTTAGTTTGGATAACGGTACTGGAATTTCCAATTTCATTATTGGTAAAAGTGATATTGAGTCTATTATCCAAAAAGATGTTTTTAAATGTCTGGATGTTGCTACGGCAGGACCAATTGCACCAAATCCTTCAGAGTTAGTATTATCTCAAAATGTAGGTAAATTATTGTCTTATGCCGAAGAGCATTATGACTACGTAATTATTGATACTCCTCCATTTGGTTTGATTAATGATACACTGGAATTGTCCAAGTTTGCAGAGGTGTTCCTTATCGTCATGAATACGAAAAATGCACGAAGAAAAGGCGTGAAGGTGGTAGAGCAAATGTTAGATAAACAAGGGTTCCCGAGTAAAGGGTTAATCTTGAACGGTATTCGTCAAAACAAATTCCAATACTATTATTCTAAGTATGCCTACAAATATTCTTACGGATATAGCTATGGATATGGCTATGGGTACGGAACCAACTATGGATACAATTACAGTTCCGATCAGGATGATGATGATAAATAGGAAGTGTGATGAAATGCATGTAAATGTAGTCTCAATTTAATACCTTTGAACTTCAATTCTAAAATTGCTACTGAACAGAATTGAAGTCTTGAAACCGTTTCTGAAAAGCGGCTGATATATGAGTAAAGAAGAAAGCTGGAGCATAATTATCAAACCTGAAAAAAGTTTATTTAGTGTAAACTTAAAGGAGATTTTCAAGTTTAAGGATTTGATTTTGCTCTTTGTGAAGAGGGATTTTATATCCATTTATAAGCAAACTGTTTTGGGACCTTTGTGGATTGTTTTACAACCACTTTTAATTTCGTTCACCTTAACGGTTGTTTTCGGATACATAGCGGGAATTGACTTAAATGGTGCTCCAACCATGTTGTTCATGCTAGCTGGAATCACGGTCTGGGGGTATTTTTCAGATTGTGTTTTAAAGACATCTGATACATTTATTGCCAATCAAAATATTTTTGGAAAGGTCTACTTTCCACGTTTGGTTATTCCATTGTCCATTGTATTGACAAACCTCTTTAAGTTCTTTATTCAACTGGCTTTATTCATCATCTTTTTTGTGGTGTATATCACATTGGTGGATACTAATACAGGGGTTCAGTTATCCTGGCAATTGGCACTCTTACCCATTCTCATCATCTTAATGGGAGTTTTAGGTTTGGGGTTCGGTCTTTTAATTTCATCCCTAACTACCAAGTATAGAGATTTACGTTTTTTGATTCAGTTTGGAATTCAATTGGCCATGTACGCTTCGCCAATTGTATATCCTCTAAATACTGTACCAGAGAAATACCAATGGATTTTATTGGCTAATCCAATGACCAGTATTATTGAAACCTTTAAGGCTGGTTTTTTTGGAGAAACCTTTGCGGTATTTAATTGGTTTCACCTTTTATATAGTATTGTTTTTGCCACTGTTCTACTTTTTATAAGCATTATACTCTTTAATAAAGTAGAAAAATCCTTTATGGATACAATTTAAGCTAAGGCTTGCCCATGGGACAAATTATTTTAGAAGCACATAATCTATCAAAGCAATACAGGCTGGGACAAATAGGTACCGGAACCTTATCGCATGACCTTAATCGTTTCTGGTCAAAAATCAGAGGAAAGGAGGATCCTTATTTAAAACTCACAGAAGTTAATTTGAGAGATAATAAGGAAATGAGTGATTATGTTTGGGCATTGAGAGATGTGTCTTTTCAGTTGAAAGAGGGGGAAGTAATGGGAGTTGTTGGAACCAATGGTGCTGGAAAATCTACTTTATTAAAATTGTTGTCTCGAATTACATCACCTACTACTGGTGAAGTTAAAATGAAAGGACGAATTTCATCTCTTTTGGAGGTGGGAACAGGTTTTCACCCTGAATTGACAGGCCGTGAAAATATCTTCCTCAATGGAGCTATTTTGGGAATGACCAAAACGGAGATCAGATCGAAATTAGATGAGATAGTTGACTTTTCGGGCTGTGCCAATTATGTGGATACTCCGGTTAAACGTTATTCTTCTGGAATGATTGTTCGTTTGGGGTTTGCAGTTGCGGCTCATTTAGAGTCTGAAATTTTGGTGGTTGATGAAGTTTTAGCGGTAGGTGATCAGGCTTTTCAAAAGAAATGTATCGGTAAAATGAAAGACATTTCTAAAGGAGGTCGAGCGGTATTGTTTGTAAGTCACAATCTTAGTTCGGTAACCAATTTGTGTGAAACTGGAATTTTGATGGAGGATGGGCAACTGAAGTTTCAAGGTGATATCAAAAATGTTGTTTCCAGATATCTCGACAATAATTCATTTGAGAACCAACAGTTTTACGATTTAAGTCGTTATCAAGAGAGAGAGGGAACCGGAGAAATGAAGTTTACGGGTATAGGTTTTTACCGAAATGGTGAACCTTCATCCAGCATTTGTGTGGGAGATGACTTGGGAATGAAAATAAGCGTGAAGAGTGACAAGGCCATGAAACTTAAAATGGCCATCTATATTTACCGCTATGATGAAACCATCTTATCTAACATCGAAAATGGAGACAGTAATTTTGAAATTGAACCCTTTGTTGGGGAAAAAACATTTAGCTTAACGTTTAAAGATTTTAATCTTTATACCGGAGTGTATAAGGTTGGCGTGTGGATGGGGGATGCAATGTCAGGACAGCACATTGACCTTTTGAGGTTTTGTGGGCAGTTTACTATCGAAGAAGGTTCTGAATTAGTGAAAAGACCTTTGCCTCAGCAAAGTGGAGTAATCTATTATAGACCGCATTGGGAAGAAAATTAGTAATAATGAAAAGAGTTTCTTTACTTTTCCTATTCAGTTTGGTGTCGTTGCAATTAATGGCACAGGAGCTGATGTGGGCCGATCGCATAGGATCGGGAGGAAACAATTATGTCTATAACGTAAAAGTTGATCCGGCTACCGATGAAATCTATGCCACAGGAAGAGTAAAATCGGGTTGTACATTTGGCGAATTATCTGCTGCACCAAGCACTCCAACAGATTATGGAGATCGGGATATTTATTTAACCAAACACGATTCTGAAGGGGAATTAATTTGGGTAAAACGATTTGGAGGTTTGTATACCGATTATGGTCAATGCATCGAAATTTCAGATGATCATATTTATTTGTCAGGTTATTTAACGGATACATGCTTTATTGATGACGATACACTTATTAGTAATGGCGAGCAGGATGCTGTGGTTATTAAGCTTGAAAAAAATGGTGATGTCGTTTGGGCCAAATCCTGGGGAGGTCTTGGAAATGACAAAATCATAGAGTCTTATCTGGATGAGGACGGGAATTTATTTTTTACAGGTTACTATGTCGATTCTATTTCTTTTGATGGGATTAATTTGATTAATACGATTCCTACTTTTTACGTAAATCGTGAATCGGCATTTGTAATGAGAACGGACACGGCTGCAAACGTCATTTGGGCAAACAATGTGCAGTCTACTCATGGTGTCCGAAATGAAGATATTATTGCCAAAGATGGCTATTTATATGTAATCGGGAATTGTTACGGAACTACAGAATTTGGTGGGGCTGGAATTCCATCCGTAAATCTGGTTTATTTTGATCAGTTCCTTGCTAAATATGATACCTTAGGAAATTACATTTGGGCCAATTTGTATGGTAATAACTGGAATGATACGTTTACTAATATTGATCAGGATGAGGAGAATATTTACATCACAGGTTTCTTTAAGGGTGTTGTTAATTACGGCCCCGAAACTTTTGATGCCCCAGTTGAAAGAGGTATTGGTTTAAAGTTGGATACATCCGGAGCAGTCCTTACTGCTTATGAGCCCAATTCTACCGGAATTGGAGCATTAGATGGTTTAGTTTATGATGATGGACGAATGTTTATGGGAGGTTATTTTACAGATACTCTTTTCGTTTTAAATGATACCTTGGTGAGTGCCGGAGATAAGGACATTATTATGATTGAATTTGATACCAGCCTTATCCCTGTTGATTATTATACTGAAGGAGGAATCTCAACTGATCAAATCAGAGCCATGGACATTACTTCGGAAGACAACGTTGTTTTAGCTGGTAGTTTCCGTCAAACGGTTGATTTTGGTCCAGTAACCTTCACGGCTTTGGTCAATACCTATGATGGTTTGGTGAGTAGTTATTGTTCACCGATTAAGCCAGCCTTATTTGCTGCAGACTCTTCGGTGTGTGTTGGAGATACCATAAAGATAATGAACACCACCAAGGGCTATTTGTCCGCAGTTGACTGGCAAATTGAAGGAGGTACAATTTGTTATAGTAACGGCGATTCCATCGGAATTAAGTTTGATACGGAAGGAGAGTACGACTTAAAAGTGCTTATGGAAAGTAATTGTTCGATGGATTCAATCGAATTTGTGGGTATTCAAATTAATCCTTTGCCATCAGTTAGTTTGGGAGATGATTTGGAGGCTTGTGAGCCTCATACTTTTTTAATTGAAGCTGTTGGTGATTACGATTCAATTGTCTGGAGTACGGGAACGATAGATGAGTCCTCTATTGAGGTGAATGAAACCACAACTGTTTTGGCAACAGTATGGTATGACACCGGTTGTGCTTCTGAAGACACTGTTTTGGTAACAATAAAAGATTGTTCCGGAATCGAAGAAGACAAGCTGGATGGAATTGAAAATGTTGTTTATTCAGAAGGAGAATTAATTCTAATTTTCAGCAATAATGTTCCTGCCGAAATGACTTATGAAATGATGGACATAAGTGGTAAATTGGTGCAATATGGTGTAAGTTATGACACTAAAATCGCGATTGAAAGGCAACTACAAACAGGTATTTACATTTTGAAACTTAACCAGGGTAATAACTATAAAACCTTTAAGCTGAAGATACCTTAGCATCTATGGAAAACAAACCCAGGGTCACCATCATAATGCCAAACTATAACAACGGCCCCTATCTCCGAAAATGTTTGGATAGTGTACTTAATCAAACATTCAGTGATTTTATTCTTTTAATCATTGATGATGGCTCAACAGATGATAGTATTTCAATTATCAAAGAATATGACGATCCTCGTTTTGTCCTCTATCAAAAAGAAAAGAATAGTGGGATTGTAGATTCCTTAAACATCGGAATCGAAAAACTGGAAACTGAATATTTTGTGCGGCTTGATGGGGATGATTACATGCGGAAAGATCGCATTGAGCGCTTGGTAGAATTCATGGATAATAATTCAGATTTTGGTATATGCGGCAGTGATATGAAGGTGTTTGACCAGGATGATTATTCAATGGCTTATGGCAGAAATTGGAAAGAGAATAAAGCACATTTAGTCTTTTGTCATAACATCGCCCATCCGTCCATTATTTTTCGTTCATCCATTTTTGAGAATAAAGAAATCCGTTATCGCTCCAACTTTTATTTGATGGAGGATTATGATTTACTTTACCGATTGAGAGATGTAACAAAATACACTAGTTTAGAAGAACAACTATACTATTACCGTCAAACTGCCCGCAATGAGCCAGAGGCTATTGTTCAGCGAAAAAAAGAAACTTACTTGGCTTTTTACGTTCGCATTTTAGAAGATTTGGGATGCTATTATCCAGAGGCAGAAAAAGTACATTTTGAACTATACAAAAATGTCTCGGTTAGTTTTCCTTTTAAACAATATAAAGAGCATTGCCAACGCATTCTTACAGCGAATAAAGAAAAGTCAATTTATCCGCATAAAGAACTGGAGGAAATTGTGCAAACAACGCTCAATCAGCTTAAATATCGAATGATGGATAAGGCTAAGTTGAGCTTTTTAGATGCATCGGGCAATAGAGCCACTTTTAAGTATTATATTCAGTCAAAATTTAAAAAGAGTTGATGGGCTTATTTGGACTAGGAAAATCAAAAGTCAAAGAGGAATCAATTGATTATGAAGGTTATGAATTGAAATATAGTTCAGGGACCTCCATTGTTGAGCGATTCAGACGAGATGGTAGTTATGAAAGGGATTTTGTAGATTATCTTAATACTGATATTAAAAAGCGAGGAAGTTCTGGTGCTTTTTTAGATATTGGAGCCAATATTGGAATGATCTCCCTCTCTGTGCTCAAAGATAATCCCAATCTTCAAATTTTTGCCTTTGAACCTGGAGTTCATCAGTTTGACCTTTTCAAGAAAACATTGCAGATCAATGAGCTTGAAAATCAAATTGTGCTATCGGATGTTGCCTTGAGTAACGAAAAGGGAACTGCAGAATTTAGAGTACACAGTTCAGCAGATGTTTCCGGAGATGGATTTATTGATACAGGACGAGCCGGAAAAACTAAGAGCATTGAGGTTAAAACTGATACGCTCGATAATTGGTGGAAAGATAATGGCCAATTACAGATTGATTTTATCAAAGTGGATACCGAAGGGGCAGAGTATTGGATTTTGCAAGGAGCAAAAGAATTATTAGCTGCTCAACATCCGGTTTTGTACCTTGAAATTAACGACCTTAATATTCGTAATTATCCTTTTGAGATTAAGGATCTTTTTGAATTAATAGATGAATTGAATTACGATCTTTTTTCATTGGATGGGGTTCGTCCTACAGCTGAAAATGTGATCGACTTGATTCGTGAAAACGATTCGTTTGTCGCTTATTACAGAGAAAATGATTAAGACAATTGTCAAAAAAATATCGGGTTATAATACACTAAAATCCATTCGTGAAAAGAAACAATTTCAGCGTGATTTGGTGGAGATATATCAACGTGCAAAGGATCATTCGTTCATGAAAGATTTGGATGATAAAGAACGTGCCCATTGGCGGGAGCGAATTGATTTGGCCAAAGCTTGTCCCGACTCGCAAAAAATTGATTGCCTTGAAAATACAGCACGTTTACAAGGCGACTTTTTCATCATGCACAACGGAATTAAAATTCTGCCATTGAGCTACTATGGTTATCCAATGCTTCAATTATTGCATGAGAATAAGGGTATTCATGAACCGCAAGAGGAGTATGTTTTTCAAGAGGTGCTAAAGGGGATGAAAGACAATGCTGTGATGATTGAATTGGGAGCATACTGGTCTTTTTATTCCATGTGGTTCAACAAGAGCATCAAGGGAGCAAAAAATTACATGATTGAACCTTGGGAACTTGAACATGGAATTCGGAATTTTGAAATCAATGAACTGGAAGGGGAATTCTTCAAATACTATATCGCTGATAAACCTGGAGTTCACCATGATGGTTCAAACATTATTTCAGTAGATAGTTTTACGCAAAGTCAAAACATTGGTTTTGTAGATATTCTGCACAGTGATATTCAGGGAAATGAGTTGTTGATGCTAAATGGGGCTAAAACGCTTCTGGAGAATAGAAAAGTAGGATATGTTTTTGTCTCCACACATTCAAATGAACTACACAAAGATTGCGCTGCTTTTTTGGATCAACTAGGGTATATTCAATTATGTTCGGCGGATATTGATCAAACCTATTCGTATGATGGACTTTTGGTTTATCGAAATCCGGATTATGAAGGAATAGGCCCAATCCAAATCTCACAAAGGGAAAAATGATTAAAGTTCTCATATCCAGAAATTATCCTTTTCCCGATTTAGAGCGTCAAACTCCAGGATGTAAGGGAATTTGGAATAATATTGAATTCACCGAGGATAGTTCAGAAGAGGTTGATTTTATTGTTGTTTTTAATCAACCCTCAGCTGATATTAAAACAAAAGCTTTTGAGGGAGCAAGATGGCTCTTTTTGCAAGAACCTCCTTATACTCGAAACGAATATTTTAAGTACCATTTCCGTTTTGCAGATTTGGTCGTTTCTGGTTTTAGTGAAGAAATAGATCATAACGAACAAGCTCAGGCTGGTTTACCCTGGCACATCAATAAAAACTACGATGAACTTCTTGTTTTGAAAGCTGATCAAGCTCAAAAACGAGATGCCGTTAGTTGGATTACGTCCAATAATAACATGTTCCCTGGACATCAACCTCGTTTAGATTTTATTGACTTTTTAAAGAATGAAAAGTTTGATTTTGACTTGTTTGGTAGAGGTTTTGACCCAATAGACGATAAGTTCGATGGTATCTTTCCATATAAATATTCCATTGCAGTAGAGAATTACTTTGCGCCGGATTACTGGACAGAAAAGGCTGTGGATTGTATTTTGTCATGGACCATTCCATTGTATTACGGATGCACCAATATGGGGGATTATTTTCCAAAAGGATCTTTTGTGGAAATCGATATTAAGCAACCCCAAAAGGCTTTGGAAACCATTCAACAGGTAATGGCAGAAGATTATTGGTCAAAGAATTTGGATGCTTTGGCCGAGGCACGTGAACTGATTTTGAACAAATACCAGATGTTTCCAATGTTGGAAAAACGGATTAACAAGTTCATGGAGCAAAATCCCTCTGTAAAGAAACAACAATACTTTATTCCGGCTAGTGGACTTACCCGAACGGAAGAAATCAAGAAAAAACTCCGAAAAATAATTGGCAAGTAAGTCTTGTCATGAGAAATAAATGTGTGGAATAGCCGGCATAGTAGAATTGGGAAATAATCCTGTGAATGAGGCAGAACTGAACGTTTTGGCTGAATCATTAAAGGAACGAGGCCCCGATCATAAAGACATGGCCACTTTCAATTCTATTGGTTTTTTACATACTCGCTTAAGCATTGTTGATTTATCCGAAGAAGGAAATCAACCTTTTAAGATTAGCCATCAGGGAGTTGATTTTTACATGACTTTTAACGGCGAGATTTATAATTTCGAGCAAATCCGTGAGCGGTTAAGTCAATTTAACATCACCTATAAAAGTCAAACAGATACCGAAGTTTTATTATGGGCTTATATCCATTTAGGAGCTTCGGTAATTCAACAGTTAAGAGGGATGTTTGCCTTTGCCATTTATGATCCTCGTAAAGAAGAGATTGTTTTTGCTCGTGATCATTTTGGTAAAAAGCCCCTTTACTATTCGCTGCACAATGGCCGATTTTTATTCTCCTCTCATATCGGAGGAATTAAAAAACTGAGTCATAATTTAACGGTCAATTATGAGGCCTTGAATTATTATTTAACTGAGTTGTCCGTTCCGCAGCCTTATACGGCCTGGAATGAAATTAAGCAGTTAAAACCAGGACATATATTAATACTCAATCTCAAAACTCAAGAGACGAAGGAAGAGCCTTATTTCCACTTTAAAAGTCCCATTGAGAAACTGGATATCTCCTTTGGAGACGCTTTTCAGCTTGTAGAGAAAGAGTTAACCCAAGCCATTAACCGACGAAAAATGGGAGATGTCCCTATCGGTTATTTTTTAAGCGGTGGAGTAGATAGTGGACTCATTGTGGCTTTGGCTGCTCAAGAGTCTAAAATTTCCACTTACAGCGTAGGCTATGAAAATAGTAGTGACAATGAGCTTCCAGAGGCTAAATTAGTTGCCGATCGTTATAACACTGATCATCACGAGCTTATTATTCGCCCAAATATTGAACAGGACCTGGAGGATATCCTAAATTACTTTGGAGAACCTTTTGCTGATGCCAGTGCAATTCCAACCTATTACATTAGTAAGGAAATGCGAAAAAATGTCAAGGTGGCAATTTCCGGTGATGGAGGTGATGAAAACTTTGGTTACCAAAGTTATTCCTTTTTTCATGGAGCGGATCAGTTTGCATTGGGTAAGTCAGAATCTGCTATTAACCGGCAAATCTTAATGTCTAAAATCACCTCCCGTTTCAAAAAGGGACAAACCAATTATGGGGTGTATAAAGACGTTTTAGGTGCGGGTGATAAAGGTCATTTGTTTAGAAGAGG
>JAKSBJ010000071.1 GCA_022361195.1 Flavobacteriales bacterium | reverse complement strand
GGCACCTTTGCAGGCATGTAGGAAACGAATAGGGCAAGATTATTATCTCGGTCAGCTGCAACCCATTCGAGCTCATAGACTAAATTATTTCCACTGATTGAATCCCAAGTTTCCTGGTCTAACATGATAGCATCATAACGGTTTGTATATGGTGTCGTAGCATCCCGTAGGGTGCTATGCACTATATACTTTGTTGTGCTTTCGTGCTTTTTTCTTTTTCGTCCGAGCGTTGACTCAGACACACTCTTTGACAAGCTTTGACTGGTGCGTTGGCTTTGTGTGGCTTGGCAATGTGTGTGACTGATTGTCATGGGATTATTCCGAGGAAATTTAGATCACTTCGAGTTCTGTCATTTCCGTATAGCTCATTGTTTCCGTCCCATACTAAATATACATCTCTATCTTGCTCCAAATAATCCTGTCTCCATAGTTCCCTTGTACTCAATGGATTTTCTATCACAAGTACAAGTTTCGCTTGTGGTTTATTTTGTAAATACCTGTACTCATAGAGTTGGCTTAAACCCGCCCTAATCTGCGACTTCTCATTATTTGCAGTTGTTGACTTCATTTCAAAAATGTAATCAGTATCATTGATATGAGTAGCGAGGTCTATAAGTTGGTTGAATTTGGGTAAAGCTCCTGCATTTCTAATTCTTTCTGACGTAAGGTTAACCAAATCCCTATGAGCATTATCTGCCCGTTCAAGTGCTGTATTGTTTCTGTAAGAGATAATAGTATCTTGTGCTGCTGAACTTCTTTGTTGAACAGTTGTGTACTCGTTTAAATCGTTGGGGTTTGGTAGCAAAGGTTCATCAGAATTATCAAACTCAATATTCAGAACTCTTTGGTTAATAGTCTGATTTGATAGAATATATCTTGAATTTTGAACTGTAATGATTCCTAATTCGATTAACCAACTTATTACAGTGCTGATTCTTCTGTGCGCCATAGCTTGTGTGCCTAGGTCAGCAGTAGCGTTTAAAAATGCTTCAAATTCTTGTCTGGTAACACCTACGTTTCCTTTTGATTCCAAATACGGAATAACACGTTGAAATATTCTAGAATTAAGAACGCCTTGAAGTAATTCAGGGCTTGTCAGATTAGGATTGTTTTGCACAAAACTTTGTCCCAATGGGGTTAATGTTGAATTATTCCTATTTGGAGTTATTACCATTCCTACTATCTCAGCTGCTTTTCTGTAATAGCGACCTTGTCTATCTACTTTTCCAATTGCTTGAGCTATTTGCTGAAATGTTCTAGCTCCTTGAGATATAGATATTACCGTTCTTATAACATCAATAAGGCTGTCTGCCTGCGGTATTTCATCACTTGGTACTCTCATTATTTTCCGATAAAAAGATATTCTTTTACTCTATTTGATTTATTTCCAATTTTATGATTCTGATTGCCAAATGAATAGGTATGGTCAATCTCATGAACAATCACATCATTTTTATATTCCTTTAAAATATTAGTTAACTCTTCTTTAGTTGGAATCGAATTTGAAGAGTACGAAATTGCAATTACCGAATCTTTGTGTTTTTCTATGAGTGAATGAAATGCGTCAAAAGCGGTATTTCGTTTTGAAAAAGGTGATTGGTAACTTTTAAATTTCTTGGTAATAGTGTGTTCCTGAATTTCTAGTCCTTCCCATCTTTTGGCTAGTCCTTCCACAAAGTGATACCTTCTTACATAGTCATTGTCAGATTTTGGAGAATAGTATGGTGGATCAAGATAAACTAGATCAGCCGTTTTATCTAATTTTTGGCTCAATTCGTTGTTTGCTTCGCAAGTTGTTTCATTATCGAATACGGCATTATTAAATTCATGAACATTGTCAATGAAATGATTTTCAAGAGATTTGCGAATATCTTTTCTTCCATCATCATATCTGTGACCTATAAATGTAAATATACCACGAGGTCTCTTTTTCATACATGCTCTTGTGAGGGCAGAGATTGCGATAGCTTTTTTAAAGTCATTATCCAATAATTCAATATTTGCTCTTACTCTATCAAGAAATTGATTTTCGTTATCTGCGAAGTATAAGTCTTTGTACGTCTCGTAAATGAAAGACTCACTCGAAGGAGTTTGAAGAAGTAACAAAAGATCCTTTTCGCCAATCTTTGTTGAAGTGTTTTCAATTATAGCTTTAGAAGTGAAGTAACTTATTGCCATAAAGTCATTTGTGATAACTTGTTTTCCTTTCGTTTTCATGAAATAGGAAACCACATTACTACCTGCGAAAACATCTAGGAAACTGTCAAATTCAATTTCTTGAAGATAGTGCCATAGATCAAGTATGATCTTATTTTTGCTTCCCATATAACGAGTACCTGGGAACAGTTCGAATTGATCTATGAATTCTTCTATTTCAATTTGGTTATCAATCATATCCACCAACTACTATAATATCTTTTCCTTTTCTAGTTTTTGAGTTGCTACTAATCATTCTTCTTGTCTCGATTATCTCAATTTTATAATCAGAGTATAAATCGAGAATTACTTCATGGTCAGAATTAGTTAAAACTACTTTGCAGCCTATATTTACTAATCTGTCAAATTCTTGTTTTAACTGGACTTGGTTATCATGATAAAAGAATTCTTTTGTGTATCGTTTGAAATCGGAGTATTTGCCAACAGGGTAGTAGGGAGGATCTAAAAAGATAAAATCGCCTTCCGCTGCAAATTCATTTAAAACATCAAGGTAGTCTCCATTGATAATAGTCGTTTCAGCAAGAAATTCATTAGCATTTCTTAAAACTTCTTTATTCAAGAAGTTGCCATTTCCTTTACCGTAAGGCACGTTGAATTGTCCTTTTTTATTTACTCGGTAAAGTCCATTAAAACAGGTTTTGTTTAGATAGATTAATCTTGCTGCACGAAAACTATCTTCTAATTCATTAGTGTTGAGACTTCTTATGTTATAGTAAAACTCTTCATTGTGTTCAAACGTTTCAAGGTGCTCAATTACACTTTCAACAGCGTTCTTTATTTGCCTATATGTTATTACCAACTCTTCGTTTGAATCAGCAATGATTGATTCATAAGGATTAAGGCTAAAGAACATGGCTCCGCCACCAATGAAAGGTTCAATATATTTATTGAAACTGTTAGGTACATGTTTATGAAGCTCTGTTAATAATTGAGTTTTTCCGCCTGCCCATTTTAGAAATGGTTTTATAGCTACATCTTTTGGAAACAAACCAAGAGGTTCATCAACCGTTGAAATATTTACTTCTTGGGTTTCTTTATACATGTTTCTCGTTTTTTGAATATTTCAAGGTGCTTTCAGCTACTCTTAATGCACCTTCCGCAGTGTCTTCATTCTTTACGATATCATACACTTGATCGGCAAGCCAAACGGTTAATAGTTCATTAGCATCAGTTTGAAGAAGTTCCGCAAGTTTTAATACTTGCTCCCTTTTTGCCCTTCGTTCTCCACGTTCAATTTTACTAAACATGGGAGTGTCTATCTCTAAGCTTGCTGCAAGTTGACGCTGTAGGAGTTCTTTACTCTCTCTCAGTTCTTTGATTCGTTCACCAAAACTCATGACTTTTTCATTTAAGACTTGTCAATATTTGGCTAATTTAATAAAGTCTTGTCAATAATCAATAAGTGAGGCTGGAAAAAACTGGCTCTTTTGGTTTTTTCAGTGTTGGATTTG
>JAKSBJ010000226.1 GCA_022361195.1 Flavobacteriales bacterium | reverse complement strand
CACTGTGAATTTAGTATTAACTACACTGGTGAAGATGGTCAAAGATGCTGGAAAAGCTTCAAAATCAATGGTCGTTTTAAAGATTTTCGTATTGGGTGGTATGTCGATGAAAATGGAAAAGCCACAGGACTAATGGACTAATTTTTTTCAAACAAAGAACTTAGAATGCCTTATCGTAACGATAGGGCATTTTTTATTCCAATCCTTTCTATTTTTACGTCTCAATTACCGGATAAATAAACTATTTGTGCATCGGATTTAAGGATAAACACCACATTTTTTGAGCATTATACCGAACACTTAGCTCCTTTTTCTTGTCTTATGTTAAACCCCCAGTTGCTTTTTTTAAAATTTGAATTCATTGAAAAAAGAAGCCTTTTGGTTGAGAGAAGAGTACTTTTTAATGAAACTTTAAAATATACTTTACTCACGTTCGTCCTTAATAGGGAATCGCAGATAAAAATGTCACCGACTCGAGAAATAGAAATAACAAAAACGATTGAAAAGGAACGAAGCAGACTTTTCAATTTTATTCGCAAGAGGGTAAAATCCAATCTTGATGCGGAAGACATATTGCAGGATGTGTTTTATCAGTTGGTTAGGGTTTCAGATGATGTAAACACAATAGAAAAGATCAGCTCCTGGTTATTTCAGGTAGCACGGAACAAGATTACGGACTTATATCGGAAAAAATCGAGTTTGAATTTTTCGGAGATGAGTAAGGTTGGAGATGAGGAGGAAGAATCCATTCATTTTGAGGATTATATTCCAGATTTAAACGATTTGCCGGATGCCGTTTTGACCCGTGAAATGATGTGGGAGATTTTAGAAGAAGGACTGAATGAGATTCCACCAAAACAGAGAGAGGTATTTGAGATGCACGAATTTGAAGGATTATCATTCAAAGAAATTTCTGAAATAACCGGGGAGCAGGTCAACACCTTAATTTCGAGAAAACGATATGCAATTGTTTATTTGCGAAAAAAGTTAAATGAATTGTATAATGAAATCTTAGAACAATGAGAAAGAAACTGATTTTGATCCCTTTCTTTTTTGTGGGAATGATGGCGCTCTTTGGGCTGGTAGTGATGGAATTATGGAATTGGCTGATGCCGGAGCTATTTGATCTTGGAATGATCAATTTTTGGCAGGCATTAGGAATTCTTTTACTGTCTAAGATTCTGTTTGGAGGATTTAAATGGGGAAAAGGATGTCACTCGTGCTGTGGTGGAGGCTATCAACATGGCGGACATTATTGGAAGCATAAATTCAAGAACAAATGGCAACACATGTCAGCCGAAGACAAGGAAAAATGGCGATCTAAATTTGGTGATAAATGTGGATTTACACCAAATATGGACTCGGATTCTAACAAAAACAATGAAGAAAGCGGTACATCCGCAGACTGACCTATCATAACAAAGAAAACGGAGAGATGGATTAGGAGGGGTGAAAGTTGGTCGATGACCAGCTTTAAAAACCAGAAAGAGGCGGGCTTATGTTCCGGCTCTTTTTTTGTTAGAAGAATTTTCCGAAAGAAATCCCACTTAAAAAGATCAACCTTGTTTCTTCATAAACAAAGAGGGGAGTGAAATTAGCTTTAAACAAATAGTTTTTCTTCGTTTTTAAACGATATCCTGCAGATGGGACAACAGCATCCAAACCAGCTCGACAATGAGTATATCCCAAACCTAATTCAAACTGGTGCATATCACCATAAACATAATTTAAGCTAAAAGGGAAAATATGTGGCCTAAAGAATTTATCCGAAGTTCCAGTCGTTATAGACCAGTTAAAAGGGATCGATTCTTTGTCTCTAAAATCAATTCCATGCTTTTTTTTGAAGGGAAAGAACGCAACACCTCCTCTTACCCAAACAGATGATTTACCCTCAACACCTATTCTTCGCTCATAGTTGAAAGAATAAAATAGAGCATTTCCTTTGAATTGGAAATAGACGGCATTTTTTGGATCCTCTTTTATCTTTGGACGCAGAAGTTTTGGAGCCAGATGATAGGTCAGCTGAAAATTCACCCCATAAGAAAGCCTCCTTAAGTGTTTCTTTTTTGCCAGGTTTCTGGACAAAATTACACCACTGCTAAATGACCAATTAGTAGAATGGTATGACAAACCTGATTTTGCTGTTATCAACCATTCAAAGCCTGGTAAAGTTGAAGGATATTTAGCTCTTATTGAATATGGAATTATTGACTCTTTCAGCCAATCAAAACTAGACTCTCGACTTTGATCCCAATACCGAAAAGCTAATTTTCCTCCTATACCAAAATAAGGACTTATTCTTCTACTTTTTGGGTTAAAGTTTATCATGAATGGAATCGAAATAAACTTTTCCTGGGTTATTTCCGCTCTCAATTCTCCTGATTTACTGTACACGGTCACCCAATTTCCTAAAGAATCTTGCTCCTCGGTAGCTACGGTTTCTCTGAAGGTTTTATAAAAACGATAGGTTTCAAATTCTACGCCAGCTGATAGCTGAAATGATTTAGAAATATCACGATTTATTAAATGTTGTATGGATAAACCTCTGTAGTCTTCATAATCAGCTATCAAATTTGATGTCATTAATGGGTTTACACTTGTCGAAAATGAAACCTTGGATTCAGGATTTACCTGAGAAAAACCACAATGAGTGGTGGTAAAAAAGATAAAGAATGTAAAGCCAATAAGTTTGTAAGGACGTTTTTTTATTTGAAATGCCTTTTTCATGAATTCGTTTTGGGTACTAATTCTAACGCACTAAAATATAAAACGGTTGGGACTTTGATTTTTATGGAAACCCATCAAAAATTAACCAACTTCAGTTTCTCCTTGCGGCCAATTTTGTCTTCGATAGTGAGAATGTAAGTTCCTTTAGGCTCATTACCTAAGGGAAAAGAATAAAGCCCTTCAATGCTTTCTTCCATTACTAGTTTTCCTTGCAAGTCAAATATTTTAAGGTCGGCGCCAATTTGATCATCGCGTAAAAAAACGGTTAAGGCATTTGCAAAATAATTTACCTTAAT
>JAKSBJ010000072.1 GCA_022361195.1 Flavobacteriales bacterium | reverse complement strand
ATTAAGGTAAATTATTTTGCAAATGCCTTAACCGTTTTTTTACGCGATGATCAAATTGGCGCCGACCTTAAAATATTTGACTTGCAAGGAAAACTAGTAATGGAAGAAAGCATTGAAGGGCTTTATTCTTTTCCCTTAGGTGATGAGCCTAAAGGAACTTACATTCTCACTATCGAAGACAAAATTGGCCGCAAGGAGAAACTGAAATTGGTTAATTTTTGATTAGTCAATCTTGAGTAAAAAAGAAAGCTCAATTTCTAATGCACAGGCAATTTGATAAAGTGTATAGACATTAGGGGAAACCTTATTGTTTTCTATTAGTTCAATGTGCTGTTTATCCTTTTGACAAAGCCATCCTAATTCAGATTGAGATATTCCCTTCTCCTTTCGGATTTGCTTAATTCGCTTGCCAATTTTTTCTGACAATTCCTGTTTGTTGAACACCTTTCCTTTTTCTAAAGTTCTACAGTTACTAATTGTTTGTTACATTGCATTTTAATCTAAACCCAAAACGATGAAACACTTAATTCTTTTAGTGGGAGTAATTCTATTCTCCACAAATATTTTAGCACAAAATACATTCCCAACTACTGGAAAAACTGGAGTAGGAACAGATTCTCCAACAGAAGCATTGGAGGTAAACGGAAACGTAAGAATAGATTCTTCGCTCATTGTCCAGGACTCTCTATTAGTTCAAAATAGAATGCATGCGATGGAGTTAGTGATTGACGGAGACTCCGAAATGAAATCCAACGCAAGAGTTGATTTAGACTTTAGAGTAGAAGGAGAAACAAACCTTAATGGTCAGGTTCAAATGCAGAACTTAGGTGATATACCTCCTTCGGCTACCTTAAAAGTGGTTGTTTCAACTACTAGTGGTCAACTAAGAACAATAGATTTTGGTCCGCTTTTGAGCGAATATGGATTACCAGATGAAATCTCGACTTGCCCTCCCGGCTCAGTCCCAAAATGGCTCAGTGGGGTCGATAAGTTGTTTGTAAACTGTCCTGCCACCAATGTAGGGATAGGGACGGCAGATCCTTTATACAAATTACACGTTGTGGGTAAAACATATACTCATTCACTTAAAGTTGGGCATCAGAGCGCAACAGAAGATGCCTTGATTAATGGCTTTTCATTAAATGACAGTCAAGATTTGCTTAAACTGGGACATAAAGTAGGAGGATTGGATGAAGTTATTCAATTAACCCTAACCAATGACGGAACTTTAACGCTGAATAGTGAAGGAAGCAAGGCGTTAGTTGTAAATGATGCCGCGGGTGAAAAAATCTTACAATTAGAACAAGATGGTCTTTTGAGAACTCGAAAAATCAGAGTTGATTTAAATAGCTGGGCTGATTATGTTTTCGATGAAAGCTATAAGTTAATGTCTATTGATGAGGTTAGGGAATATGTGAGTGAACATAAGCATCTTCCTGGAGTTCCGTCAGAAGCAGAAGTGAGAGAGCAGGGTCTCGATATTGGCAGAATGCAAGAAATCCAGATGGAAAAAATAGAGGAACTCTATTTGCATTTAATTGATTTGAATGAGAAAATGGATCAGATGCAAAAAGAACTGGATGAATTAAAGGCAGAGAACGAAAGTTTGAAAAGCAACTCTAAATAATTCAATCATGAGAAGTATAGTTGTTTTAATGCTGATCGTTTCATGTTCAGCATACAGTCAGTATTTGCTGCCTAAGCCTATTCCTTGTATCGAAATTAATGATGAAAACATTGGTGATTTCTTACCCATCATTAAGGCTGAAGAATGTATAGAGAGTATAGCAGATGACAATATAATTTATCCGGCAGCCACCAATGTCGAACTAATAGCAGGTGATTATATTGAATTATCTGAAAACACCATCATTGAACCAGCGGCCGCAGGTAGCTTTACAGCTTGTATCAACCAACCTTCATTGGATGTTGTTTGGTACACCCCAAATTCAACTCCAGGTACTGTACCTAAATATGAAAAACTTGAACTAGGGGTAAGATTTAATGATACAATTGAAGCAGAAATTTTAAACTTCGTAAGTGGTTCTACAGGAACTACTTTAAATCCATATGAACCGTTGGAAGTTGACTTGAAAGCGGAGTTTTGGTGGTATAATGAAGGAACGGGAATATGGTTTGGACCCGTACAGACAAATGGTTTTTATTTTGAAGATTATCAACGGGGTGTAGATGATTGGGATAAAGACGAGGATAATGACTATCATTTTAGAGTTAGGGTAGCTCCGGATAATGAAGGTCTTTGGAAATGTAAAGTTAGTGCAGAAGTTGCAGGACATGGGACTTATGAAGCGGCTGATTTTTATTTTAATTGTGTACCCTCATCTAATCCGGGATATTTGAGAGTTGGGGATAATAACCGCTATTTTAGAGTCGGAGATGAACCTTTTTTCCCAATTGGCAATAATCTCGAATCTCCAGGTCATGCGTGGCTTTACACAGATGACTTTTTGTGTGACCCTGAACATTATTTAGAATATTATGACCGCCTAACCAAAATGTCGGGATCAGGAGCAAATTATTTTAGGTTTTTAGTTGAGCCGTGGGCAACAGAGATAGAATTTGAGCATTTGGGGAATTATACCAATCGTTTAGAGCATGCATGGGAGTTTGACCAATTATTAGATACTGCTGCTTCATTAGGAATGTACATGCATTATAACATGCAAGTGCATTATCCTTTAGAGACTCCCGGCTATTATTTTATGTTCCGTTGGGATTGGTCAAAATATGGTGATCCTTATAGCAATGTTGCTGTTTGCCATCCTGTTTCCGATTCAGGTTATTGTTACCGTAGAGAATTGGATTTAGAAGATCCCAAAGATTTTTTGACCAATGCGGAAGCAAAACGGTATTACAAAAACCGTTTGCGGTATATGATTGCCCGTTGGGGATATTCAACTGCTATAGGCATGATGGAATTATTTAGTGAGGCCAATAATATTGGGGCTGTAAGCTATTTTGAAGATGTTGAGGGTGTTTGTACTCGACCGGATGAAGGTGATTGGCCAGAAGGGTATGGAAAACCTTATGAAAATGATCCCATCCACCCTGCAAAAATTATGGCGTGGCAAAACGAAATGTTAGAGTACATTAAAAATGATCTAGGGCATAATTTG
This sequence comes from Flavobacteriales bacterium, assembly GCA_022361195.1. Classification (GTDB taxonomy): domain Bacteria; phylum Bacteroidota; class Bacteroidia; order Flavobacteriales_D; family Crocinitomicaceae; genus JAKSBJ01. The sequence continues at coordinate 672 of JAKSBJ010000072.1, read as the reverse complement.
CATCCATTAGTAGTAAGCTATACAGGTGAACCAGATGAAGGAGGAGGTGATTTATCCTTTAATTTGCCCGTGGTGGATGTAATGAGCTACAACAATTATTTTACAACCATTGATAAGTACAAAAAAGTCTATGATAAACGAGCTGAATATGATTTGAGTACAACAAAAAACAAACCTTTAATACACAGTGAATTTGGGACAGGAATAGCTTATTTAAGTGCCTGCGATAATGCAACTCGTTTTAAAAAGAATCTAATTATCACTCCTTTTACAGGAGTATCAGCTTCCTTGTATTGGGGTTATCAGTTTGGAGAAGACACTGCTTATTGGAGTTATATGAAACCCATTCGTGAATTTTTAGAGGGAGTACCATTAGACGAAGAAAATTGGCAAGTTGGGCCAATGGGGACTTTTTCAGAGGACGATAGGTGCGATTACTTCTATTTAAGACGTCCCAGTGGATCAAACTACGACAAAGCAATGGGGGTTTTACACAACCGAACATATAATTATTTTACAAATGGTGATACAACTAAACTTTATAGCCCTGAAGATTCTTGTAAAACTTTATTACAAGAAGAAAAGCCTGAGGATATTTATCTCGATCCAATTAACATCAGCTATGTTGGCCCTAATTTAAAACTTAAGGAAATGGGCGTTTTACAAGATTAT
>JAKSBJ010000335.1 GCA_022361195.1 Flavobacteriales bacterium | reverse complement strand
TAGATTTGGCATCGTTTTAATCTTAAAGGCTTCTGAAACGGTTGGCGAGTAGGGTTTGACTACCGTAACCGTTTCAGTACCTATATCATCTGTTTCTTGGGAAAACCCAATGGTAAAAAGGCTCAAAAAAAGTATAGTGATGATTGATTTTTTCATGATGTTCTCGTTATTGCCCATTTGGATTGATTGATGAATTGGTTTCTGCCTCTCTCGACTTAATCATAGCCAATTCCCCCTGGGCTTCAGCGGTGATTTCTTCAAAATCGGCAAAGTTTTCAATGACACTCTCCAAAATATAGGTAGCTTGAAACGCATCGCCCAATGCGTAAAAATTCTTGGCCATGACAATTAACCCTTTACCTCCCCATTTTTTGTAGGCAGAAAAGTCTTTAGCCAATTTCTGAACCGAATTGTTCGAAGCTTCATATGTGCCGTTCTTATTTTTAAAATAGGCATCGTAATACCAAGCCTCAGCGGCGGTTTCACCTGTAGCTATTAATTTAACCTCGGCAAAAGCAGTTTCAGCGAGTTCTTCATTACCCGTTTCAATCGCTGAGCGGGCAATCATAATTTGGGCATCACTCTTAATTCGATTGTCAATATTAGGCGCTCTCAAAACTTCTTCCGCATACGCTATGGTTCTTTGATAATCTTTTTGCTCGTAATACCCCTTCATCAAATTCGATTGGGCAAAGGTTTTATTCTGAGAGATTTCAGCTGAACCTTCCAACTTAGTTAAATAGGGCATTGCTGTTCGATAATCGTTTTTGCCAATGTAGATTTCACAAACACGGGTTAGAGCTTGCTCGGTATATTCCCCACCTTCACTATCGGCCACAACTTTAAACCGGTTAAGCGCCTTATCTTTTTGCCCCTTTCCAAAATACAGCTGAGCAAGATTAAAATTCGCTTTTAAAGCTTCCATTCCATTGGGGAACTCCTTCAAATAATCTTCATACCCCCTAATTGCTGCATCGGTATTGCCCTCAATATATTTTCGTTCTGCAGCTTCGTAACTTGCCGCTTCAAGCTCGCTAT
>JAKSBJ010000238.1 GCA_022361195.1 Flavobacteriales bacterium | reverse complement strand
GGCTGATCTTCCATGTGGCGCCGAACTGATGGCAGCACAATGTTTTGCCTTCCCTCGATTGGAAGCGTTATCCAGCGCGCCTATTTCTTTTTGGGCTTCGAAAAGGTTTGCATGAACTTGATCAATCCCAGCGCTTCCTGCGGCTTGAGTTTGCGTTTGAAAGGGGCCATCAGCATCTTGCCTTTCTCGTCCTTCATTCCATCCAGAATGCTTTTGATGACCTTTTTCTGATCCTTCAGTTTGGCCGCCACTTTGGGGTCGGAATAATCCTTGGCTCCTGCTTTCTGCCCTCCCTTGGTCATGCCCTTTCCGTCCTTGCCATGACACAGAGCGCAATGACGTTTGTAAAGCGCCATGATTTTTCGGGGATCCACGGATTTTTTTTCAGCGGCGTACAGGTCGGCTGAAAAATGTGAAGCCAGGAGAAGCGCTGCGAGCGTGATGATGATACGACGATAGGTTTTCATAAATGGGTTCCAGTCCTTTGAATGAGTTGTTGGTTTTGGTGATGAATGCATGTCAGAACAGATATTGAATGGATGTGTAGATGCCATGCGCATCAAATGAATTGTTTCCGCCGCTGGTCCAATCATCACTACGCATGAAGGAGTAGGATGCTTTCCATAGCACCTGGGGCTTCCATCGGTACTCGGCTCCCACCCGGAAGACATGTTCCTGGGCGTTGACTCCGTAAGGCAGAGCGATGCTGGCATGGTTTGTGGCGTTGTCGGCCCGGTAATAATAATAGCTCCCATGCAGGTCGAGTGAGGAGGTCGCCGCCCAGCCGATGCTTCCTTGCGCGTTCCAGTAGTTATTGCGGGACGCCGCAATCAAGGGCTCTCCGGCGATCAGGATGGAAGTCGAGGGATGTTCGTTGATATCATAGGTGTAACTGAATCCTCCCTGGAGATACCAGCGGTTGAAGGGTTGCCAGGTGATGGTTTCCGAAAGTATGTGAGCCTCGAGGTCCGTTTGCTGCAAGCTGCCGACATCGTCCGCCCGCGAGCGCATCCGACTGGTTTGATAATCATACCGTGTCATCATGGACAGTGAAGACCATGGCCGCCATCTCAGCCGAAGATTCAGGTCATCCGTCCGGAACGCCTGATTGCTGAAGTAGGCGGGCAATCGGTTGCCTGAGTTGGCTTGATTCGAGGT
>JAKSBJ010000073.1 GCA_022361195.1 Flavobacteriales bacterium | reverse complement strand
TTGAGGTTGATTTGTCCCATGGGTGGTATAATAGCCATAGTTATAGGTGAAGTTAGAGGCATTGGTCACTAAAAAAGTATGCTGAGAAAGTACTCTGTCTTCCTTTTTTGTTCCCAGCCTGTTAGCTCCGTAAATGTGCCGTTCTTTTAAGGTGAATTTATCGTCATAAGAGGTGGTTCCAACTTCAAAGTCATCGTCTCCTACCAAACTTCTTTCGTACACACTCATTACATTACCGGCATTGTCATACACATAGTAATCAAAGGTGATTCCGGCTGTTCCCGGATCTTCTAAATTCCCAACGGCTTTTATGGTTCTATTTCCGGAGGGGTCATAAGTAAAGAAAATATCATCATGGCCAGTTGATTTAACTTTCTTCACTTTCCCATCAAAGGTCCACTGAATTTCATCAATATTTTCCTGCACATCTGCCGTTAATTGTCCTATCGCATCATAGACATAATTTGCTGTTGCTTGTCCACTTTCAATATCCTCAGCTACGGCTGAACCACTAATGGCATCGCTTACATACTCCAAACGGTTGGTATAGCCTGAATAGTAATTGTAGGTAAAATTGTCCATTAATGTTCCATTGTGGTCATTGCGCTTAAGACTTTGTAAATTACCATTGGCATCATAACCATACTCAGTGGCATATTCACCTCCATTGGCACTATTGGTAACAGAGAAAGCATTTGTGCTGTTGTAATTGGTATAATTAGCAGCACCACTTACCTGGTACACATCCATTTGTTTTAGGCGTTGCAATAAATCGTACTTATACATATTGGCATGTACAGGTAAAATATTCTCGGCATTATCTTTCATGGCTAATACAATGTGACTGATGTTGCCATTGTATAAATCACCAAAGTCTTTACCAGGATAGGTGGTACCGTCTACATTTTGGTTACGGATGTAATCACTATTTGCAAAAGGGGATGAAGCTCCAATATTGACATAATCATCTTCATAATAATTCAACTCAAACCCAAGAGCATCTGCTCCTGAAAATTTATCTAAACCACTTGTATGAGCATCTTGTCCAATATCTTTACTTACATCAAGTGTAGTAGAGTTTACACCTTTTAACCATCCTTGTAGGTTATAAGCAAAGTCCATTCCCTGAACCTTATCATGTCCTTTTTCAACTCTTGATAACGCTCCGTGGATGTAATAAAAGTATTTAGCATCCATTTCCCATTCTATTCCATCATCTGAAGTCCAGGCTCTGATTAAGCGATTAGCGGCATCATAATGGTAGCGGTGCCTCCATTCATCCAATTCACCCTCTTCATAAACAACTTCTTCTACGTTTCCAGAGAAAAGGTCATATTCGTAGCGGAAGGTTTTGTAATTATGTTCATAGCTTGGATCTACGTCATCCCAATTGGTAAACACACCTAATTCGTTATTTTTTTGTGCGACCTCTTTAATATTTCCATGAGCGTCATAACTAAAGAAGGTTTCCGTTCCAAAAGAGAATTCTGCTGAAACTTCCGATGCACTAATTTCTGTCACATAATCATTGTCTACATTAACTCTGCGAACCGAACTTACCCTTCCTAAAAGGTTTTGCTGTCCGCCATTCATTACTTCATCCAAGGCACCACCAAAGTTTTCACCATAAGTAGTGGTTATGTAATCCCATCGAATTAGCTCTGAAGGGAAAGCTTCATTATTTACATTGGCTTGTAAATCATAATCTGCCGCAAGACTGCTTCCCGCCTCACCACTTTCATAAGGGCGTCCTAGTTCATCATATTTAACATAGGTGAACTTGTTGTCTGTATCTTGCTTTTCGTTTTGCGTAAAACGGCTACGGAACAAATCATCATAGTACATTTTGGTTAAGCCCATATCAGGAGTTTCGGATTCGGTCATCACATTAGCTCCGTTATAGGTGTAAATGGTTTTTTCGGTATGATTTGGTTCGGAAATAGCCGTATAACCAGATGCAGCAGGGAAGTCAGCTGCAGTTAATATATCCACTCCTACAGGAGGTACAGTTTGAACCAAATTTCCAGCTTGATCATAGTAAAACAGGGTATAGTTGTACTCTAAAATATCATACTCCATTAAAAATTCTTCATTCAAACCTTCCAGGCATTCTCCCAGTTCATTAAGCGCTTCACCTACTGTTTCATCAATCATTTCCATGTATTCCATGTAAGCATTGTGCTCGGCAATTTCGGTTAACAAAGCAATACAATCTGCCTTCCAGTCTGGATAAGTAACCTCAATATCCGGAGCACCAACAAAAATTTCAATAGGGTTAAATGGGCCTGGATCATAGCAACTTCTAATGTCAATAATACCTCTTTCAGTAACTTCTGCTGTTCCATTCCAATAGGTTATATCAACAGTAACAATTTCTTCTACTGTCTCCGTAATTTCTTTTAAGAGCTCTCCTAAATCGATATCCTTTATTAAGGATAGGGGAATGGTTGTTCCATCTAAATCAGTAAATTCAATGAAGGAATTACAAAGTACCTCTCCTGAACTTTGACAGGTTTCTGTAATGGAATTTCCTCCACTTGATATAGTCCATTGACGCTCTGTATCACTCCCACTAGAACATTCCAAACAGTCATTATAAAGAGCTTCAGAATCATCAAAAGTAAGAGGAAGGTTCGTCGATGAAGGGCTCCAAGTTGGTCCATTGTCTACCCATACATTGGCATCTAAATAAGTTAACATGGTGATAAAACAATCGTCGAAAGTTTGTTCAACAATATGATCTAATACTTCTGTTTCCGGAGCAATTGTTTCAAACGAAACTTCAAAATCAGGACAGGTAGCTACCAAAATATCCATGACATCATTGTAATAAGTATCCGTTCCGCCAGGATAAGTCTCAGAGGCATCATGGTTAAAGAACCATCCACCTGGGTTGGCTGGTGAACACCAAGCAGAGCAATAATCACCAAAAGCTACTTCAATATCATCTAATTCTGTTAATAGCGGATCTAAGGTCGCTGAGGGTTCAGCTTCCAAAGCTTCAATACAAGATGCAGATAAACTACCCATCCAGTTATCAACATTGTAATCACATACGGCATCACAATCAGGCTCAATAATGTCCTCTAAATTATCCAACATGAAATTGGTAAAATCTGATGCGGCATCATCTGATTCAGGATCAAAAGTTACACCCGATTTGTAAATAGCCCAATCATCATTAAAATACCCACAAGCATCTGGACTTATCGCCGCTTTATAGTCATCAATAATTTGTTGTTTAGCACTGCTATACAAGCCTCTAAAAAGAAGCCATTTCTCTGTTTCGGTTAAAGCATCTTCACCCTCTAATACCAAACAAGCACTAATTTCATCAATGTAGTCGAAAATGTCTCCACTTCCGGCTGTACATGGATAGTCATAATCATCAATAAAAGTTTCTAGTTCTGTTCCTGGATCAAAGTCAGAATCTACAAAAGGATCATAATCTGGGTCGTCAAACAAGATCTCAAAAATGGCATCTTTTTCAGCTGGTAAGGTTGGCCATTCACTATTTATACCAGCTTCATCAGCAATGAGTAATCCTAAATTAGCGTCAAATTCAAGAGAACCAGTTTCTTGATCACACAAATCATAATGGCAATATTCTCTGTGGTATTCTACCAACGTTGGCAACCATTCTTCCATAAAATTATCAGCATCTTGTAAAGTCGCCAAAGAACTAATTGGAGAACCAATTCCTGTTCCTGTTTCATCATACTCCAAATACAAATCCAGCGTGGTTATAGTTCCGCCAACACCATCATTTACAGCATCCCAAAAAGTAACACTTCCATCACCTTCATAAGCATAACCCCCAGGACTAATTTGATCATACAATTGCAACAAATAACCCGTGCAGTGAGCTCCTCCATCTTCAAAAAGACCAATGTACCCTTCAGCATCATCTTCATCATCTCCTTCAAAGACTTCATCTGTGTTGCAATAATTACCTAAACAAGCATCAATTAACAGTTGCTTTGCCTCAGGGGTTAAATCAGCCCAGGCGGTTGTAGGTGCTGGTTCGGAATGAGTATATTCATATTCGGCCCAATACTCGCAAAAATCGTCACATTCGGTAAAACAACCCGAAAGGTCCAAATCAGCCAAATGTTGAATAATTAAATCGTCCAGAACATCAGTGTCAATGATATCGTCCATCATGTCTTCAATCATACTTGTGCTATTGACTATCAACTTTTTCGTGATTTTATATTCACCCAATTCAACAGCTGTATAATCAAAATCTAAAACGCCGTCCCCATCTATCGGAAATTCGGTTGCATAAGTATCAGGAGAACAACTTCCATCATAAGTTGTATGCGAAATTTCCTCTGTGTAAGTCGTTTCAACGCCATCTGGATTTGTAATCGTAATTTCTACCGTGTACTCACAGTCTTCACAAACTTCAATTCCACCAAGATCTAGAAAGCTGTAAATAGCCCCATCAAAATCATAATGAAAACTGAGCTCATTATTAGCCACTGTGTTTAAGAAGACAAAGTCGGACATTAAAGTAAGAGGATCAGGATTAAAATTTCCCGTATTAAGAGGTGTGGTATAGGTCTCTACTGTTCCATCCAAATCAATTAAATT
>JAKSBJ010000075.1 GCA_022361195.1 Flavobacteriales bacterium | reverse complement strand
GTCTTATTGGATGGCCGTTGCTCAAAATTCAATTGGAATTTGTCATGCGCTAAGATCAGAAATGGATAGCGCCATTTTTTGCTACAAAAAGGCAGTTGATTTATATGTAATAGCCCGAGATTCAAGAGGAGTGGCCCAAACCTTTAACAACATTGCACTTACTTATCAATATAGGGGAGATTATGACAATGCGATCTTTTATCACTCCAACGTATACAAAGTGGGACAATTCATTGCCGATACAGCTTTAATGAGTGCTTCAAAGGTAAATTTGGCCGGAATTTATCGTGATTTGGGAGATAATGAACAAGCCATGTCCGAATATCAATCGGCCTATGATATGTCTATGAATTGTTATGGTACCGTGGATGGCGAAATTATCTCAGCCATTGGAACTTCCTATTTCATTGAAAAGGATTATGACAATTCCATATTGTACTATCAGGATGCCTTAAATGAAAATCGGAAAAGAGGAAATAAAGCAGCTGAATCGGGAACTTTAACCGGAATAGGTGCTGTTTATACAGCACTGGGTGAATTGGAAAAAGGAATGGGTTATTTTCAAGAAGGATTAGCCATTCAGGAAGAACTCAATTTACAAAACAGATTAGGAGCAACTAACATTAGTATTGGGGCTAATTTTATTCAGCAAAAAAATTGGACCGAAGCACTTAAATATACACAAAGAGGATTGGACATTGCCATTCAAAATGAACTTACAAAAGACATTATGGAAGGTGCCCAAAACATGTACAAAATTCAGTCTGAACTTGGGAACAAAGCAGAAGCTTTAAAAATGCTAGAGTTTTCTATATCTGCCAGGGATAGTTTAGAAAGTGAAACCAATCAACATGCTTTAATTGCCCAATCTTTGCGACATGAGTTTGATAAAGAAGAAGCTTTGGCAGCGGTAGAATATGAAATGCAACTAGCCCATCAAAAAGAGGTACTTGAACAAGGAAAAACACAGCGAAATATTGTCATTTATGCCGTAAGTATAGGTCTAGTACTGGTTTTGATATTTTGCATCTTCCTCATTAATCGTTTTCGTATTACCCGCTCTCAAAAAGAGGTGATTGAGCTGCAAAAACTAACGGTAGAAACTAAAAACAAGGAAATTGTTGATTCTATCAACTATGCCCAGCGTATTCAATCAGCTATTTTACCTCCAGGGCAAAAAATAGAAAATTTGCTACCCGAAAGCTTTGTGCTTTATTTACCCAAAGACATTGTTGCCGGTGACTTTTATTGGGTTGAACAAATAGAAAGTCAAACCATTTTTGCTGTAGCCGATTGTACCGGTCACGGTGTACCAGGAGCTATGGTAAGTGTTGTTTGCCATAATGCTTTAAACCGAACCATTCGGGAATTTATGCTCAAAGAGCCCGGAACCATTTTGGACAAAACCAATGAATTGGTTGAAGAAGCTTTTGAAGCTAGTGAAGGAGCCGTTAAAGATGGAATGGACATTGCGCTTTGTTCTATCGACAAGGACAAGCAAAAATTGTATTACGCCGGAGCCAATAATCCGCTTTGGATTATTCGTAATAAAGAACTCATTGAGGTAAAAGCCGATAAACAACCTATTGGATCCTACAATGAACGACGTCCATTCGTGACCCACCAACTGCCTATTCAAAAGGATGATGTCATTTACCTTTTCTCAGATGGTATTGCCGACCAGTTTGGTGGTGTTGAAGGGAAAAAGTTTAAGTACCGTCGTTTAAAAGAGTTGTTGTTAGAACTGCATCAAAAACCAATGAAAGAACAAGCTTCTTTGATTGAAGAAACCCACCTCAACTGGCGTGGAGAGCTTGATCAATTAGATGATGTTTGTTTAATGGGATTGAGGGTTTAGATTCTGTTGTTTACAACACTTTATCGTCATATTTAACTTAAGCAATTAGCAGAGTACTGATTAATCTCACAATACCCTACTATTGCCCAAGTTTGCTTACCAATAAGGATTCAATGATGATTAAAACGAATTGCGAATATTAAATATCTACTACTGCTATTTATATCCAAAAACGTTAAAAATATCCCTGGCAGCTATTGCAATTCGCACCCTATAATTATTAGATATAACATCGCCCTATCTCTGTTAATCTTGCGCTTTAACCATTTCGCGAACTGCAATGATTTAAAACATCATAAAAAATTACTACAAATTTAAATCACTCTGCATTGGAAAAAATTGACCTTATGTTAAGAAATGAAGTTTTGACTTGATAGCAAAAGACAATTGGAAAACTACCCCACTCCCCAACATCGATACACAAAAAACTTACGGTTTTTTGCTACAATTTCGCAGTTGTGAAATGATTGTAACAACTTGGGTTTATACGGCAAATTGTTATTGGCTACGACCCAAAAAACACCATCAGCTTTTAAAACCCTGGCAGCATCCTTAAACATTCGGTAAGCCACGTCTGTATTTACCTCATACTCCAAATGAAAAGGCGGATTGCATATGACCATATCCACCGAATTGGATTCTATCTCCATCAGATTAGAATGGCAGTAAAACGAATGGTTTCCTGATATATTTAATCGAGCTGAAGCAACAGCTAGTTCATTGTCATCGACTAAAATCAGCTTAGCCGCTGGATTTTGATCTAGGATAAACCTTCCCAGAACACCATTTCCACACCCTAAATCCAAGGCGGCTATTTCACCTTTTGGCACTTCAACCTCCTCCATCATGAATCGACTGGCAGGATCAATTCTACCCGACGAAAAAACACCTAAGTACTGTTGCCATTCTCGTTCTTCATCATCAAAAAAACGTTTTAACAACGTTTTTTCCTGAGGAATAGGATCCTTCAACACAAGCAACCGCGCCTTTTTTCGGGCTTTTGTCTGAGAAATGTCCCTGAAATACCGCTCCGCTACTTTTAACCAGGATGGCGTGAAATTTCGGGTCATAAATCCGCAAAGCACCTGTCCATTTTCAGTCAAACTGTTTGCCAATTTGGACAAATACAACTCAAATAAATCAATTGACTTTGGAACTTTCATCAGCGCATAACCAGTGGTAGGCCAATCTTTCAAAACATCAATTAAATTCCCCTTTTCAATTTGGTTTTGTGCGCGATTTTTTGAAACAGAGTTCCGTTGACTGGCAAAAGTTATCACCGTTTGTGCTGAAAATTCACTCAAATGACAACTCAAATAACCAAAAAGGTCATGAAGAATTATCGGATGATCAACTTTTGCTCCTTCGGCATAATTTTCCCGAAACTGCTCGAGCAAAAAGTCGTCAGCCGCACTCCAGGCTCTTAAGCTGGAATCAGATGGTTTGGGATGTCGTTGAACCTTGATAGTTGTTTTTTGCTCAAGATATAAAAAACCCTTTGAAGGATTAAAAATGGGTGAATATTGATGATTCTTATCTCCTGTAGCCCTTTTGTAGCCCCCTTATTTACAGGAAGGTTGATGCTTTTCAATTTCTTTGTACCTTGACATTACAAATTAACCCACACATTCGCATGGACACACTTTTAGAAGACTATAAGGCCTATTACAAGGCCCGAATGGAACGCTACGAAGGGAATTCCTTATATCCCAATTCGTATCAATCCGAAAAAGCCCTATATGAGGCCATGAACTCCTGCACTGAATTGATCCAATTCAAAGAAAAAATAGGAGATCTCAATATTAAAAACGCAATTGCTTTAGTACAGGATCAAGCCTCAGCCCGACTTCAGCATTATACTCAATTGCAGGAAAGTAAACGTGCATTAGGTCCTCAATGGCAATTAGAACGTATTGGTAGTGCTACTAACGAAACTGAAGTGGTCACCATTGCATCTGAATGCGAACAAGAATCGATGATTGAAATATCCGTAGATGGATTTATTGATCACGTTTGGGGATCATTAATTCCGGCATTAGAAAAGTTGGATGTTGCCCGAAACGCCCAATACCCTTCAAAGTATGAAAGTGTTCGTCAAGCTGACATTCAAAAACTGGAGCAATATCTGCGTGATGAAATAAAGGACATTGAAAATCAAGCAGGCAATTGGAAGCCAGGATGGAGATTGGATTTGGAAGTGGTTTGGGAGCACCGCCACCGCAAGAACATTCCACTTTCGGACGATGTTTTAAGAAAACGATTAAACGAACTCAAAAACTTTCAATAGTCATGGCAATTGATCAAATGATGTTAGGTCCCATGTTAGATTCCTTTAAAAACAT
>JAKSBJ010000076.1 GCA_022361195.1 Flavobacteriales bacterium | reverse complement strand
ATTGGTTACAAATGCTCCTGAAATCGATGGCCATTGATTCCGATGGTTTAAATTCAGCCTTGGACATCCGTGTGAACCTGCAAAGGCCGGATTTAAATAGATCGGATTGGCATAAAATTGGGTGAACTCCGGATCTTGAGAATGCCCATTAAAGGGAATTCCGGCCACAATCATTAAAACTACTATAAATCTTTTCATCATTTTCTTTGTTTCAACTTTGTCATGTGGTTAGAACAAAGTTGGCGGGTGTTTAATATTTTCTCGGTGGGGCGTTAAATCTAATTCCAATGTTATGTGAACCAACTCCACCTTCATTGGCAAAATATTGTCCACTGGTAACATCATACATATAAGACAGTTTAAAATGCTTGAACTTAATTCCAGCCGAAGCTGTCCATTCTTTGTTCGTTGAAACGGCACCTCCAACTGTCAACCATCGTAAACGATAAGTAAATCCTCCCCACACTTCATCTCTCTTATCGAAACGCTCATATGCTAAAAATGGACTAATTCCCATTTTTAAGTCTTTATCTTCCCAGTCAGCCCCCAACACAGCAGAGACTTTTGTTGGAGCCGATTGTGGAACAAATCCATCTCCAGGAGCATAAACATTTTCATAATGTCCGCTCAGGTTATCAGCACTCATTCCAACATAAAACCATTTTGTATTTAAAACGGCTCCTATTCCAATATCTTTATACCATTGACGAGCACTTCCAGTATAGTTTTGAACTCCTGACATATCAATCGTTCTTCCTCGATCAATTTCGATTTGATCAGTCCCAGCCATTTTTTCAGCATTTGAAGAAATAACCCCCATCGTCATTTTAATCGCCGGTTCTAAAACCGCATTCTTTCCTAAGGCAATTTTTGGTGAATAAAATAGGTTTAAGTTCACATCATTGTAGGCTCCTCCTCCAAAGTCATTTACACCTAACATCACACCTACACCACCTCTTAGGCTTTTGTAATAATGATCAAAACTAATGTTCATAGCCTGAGAGTTCATGTCAGAATCCCACCATTGGTTACGATAGTTTAGTTCAAATCTTGGAGCTAACATTCCACCAGCAAAACCAGGATTATTCATTAAGAGCGTATTTTGAGGAATTCCCAATTGCGGGTCTCTAAGGTTCTTTAAAGCAACCGGATATCCCATTTGGCGCTCGATTTTACGATACATACGCTTTAGCTTAGACTGGAAAGAATTGTACTTTAATTTTGTTTTCTTTCTGATATCAAAATTCAAGTCTTTTAATTCCGGATTCGCTAAATATTTCGCCGAATTTTTATCGTAATCAAACTTTGTTTTTTCTTGTTGAAGCGCTTTGTTCAAATTATTTGATCCTGCAGCTCCACTCACATATTCAGACTGATTACCAGCCTGCTGATTAGAAGCAGCATTTACGCCATTGTTCAACCCATTTGTTCCATTCTGATTATGAATTCCGTGGCTAGATGTTGCGTCTGAACCATTTAGTCCGTTATTAGAACCGTTTGAAGATGTTCCTTGAGGATTTCCGTTAGAGGAATTAGAAGTAATTGTATTTGGACTTCCTACAGTGTGTCCACTCAAATTCGATCCAAAAGAAGTAAAAGATTGTTCGGCTAAATTCTTGAATTGAGATTGTTTATCCACTCTTTCTTGATCGGCATTTGGATAAACAGATAAATCGGTAGAAGTTTCAGGTAATGACAAAAAGCCGTTAGATGTAAATCCATCCGAAGCTGCACCTTCACCTGAATTAAGCACAAAAAATGCTGAAGTTCCCAATAAAAGCAAAATCAGTGCAGCCGCACTCCATTTGTAAGCACCTGCGAAGCGATTTTTCTTTTCTAATTGATGGGCATTGGAATAGACAAATTCTTCGTTTTGAACAAATGCATTATTCCATGCATCTGCCTCCACTTCAAATTCCGGATTTTGAATAAGGAAATTTTCAAATTCCTGAAGTTCACCCGCCGAAAGGTTCCCCTCCTTATAATCAAACATCCACCTGTCAAAATTATCAGGTATATTCATATTACCAGTGTTAGATCCTTTAACTGTTTCTTTATTTTATTTCGGGCCCTGAACAAATAGACTTTTACCTGAGCTTCTGACAACTCAAGTATTTCACCTATTTCCTTGTAGTTATATCCTTCGAGGTCTCTTAAAAGGATAATTGACTTTTGAACGGGAGGGAGCAATGCCAAGCTGTGTTCAATCACTTCACTCATTTCAAACTGACGTGAATGAGATTCGGTAGAATCCTGTGAAATAATGTTATCGACATAAGTGAGTCGATTGTTTTTCTTGATTAAATTAATCAAAGCATTATGCGCACAGGTAAAAAGCCATGGTTTGGCTTTATCAAATTCCACCTTTTTACGATTCTTCCACAACTTTTCAAAAACATCCTGAACAATATCACTTGCGTCTTCACCATTCTGAAGATACTTTAGGGCATATCCATAAAGTCTTCCCGAATAGTCTTTTACGGCGATATTATATTCTTTCCTGTTCAAAGTTTGGTTTTAATCTACAAGGCCAGGGACCTTTTCAAACAGCTAAAACAATCCAACCACTGAAAAAGTTACAGGCACCTGAAAATTTAACGGGTATTTTTTTACAAGTTACTAAAATTCTCCCTTTTACTAACGTATTCCAGAGATATTTGTTATATTTAAATAAGAACAGGATTGCGATAAAATCACCGAATTAAATATGGAAGTAAAACGATTATTTGACATTCCCCAATACCAATTGGAGAAATTTCCGCAAGAAGATGCTTTTTGTGATAAGGTTAATGGAAAATGGGTAAAAACTTCAACTCAATCATATATTGACCAGACAAATGAAATTAGCCGAGGGTTGCTGAAACTTGGAATTCAGCCCGGAGATAAGATTGCCTTGATTTCAAATAATCGGTCGGAGTGGAACATTTGTGACATGGGAATTCAACAAATTGGAGCCATTGGTGTTCCGGTGTACCCAACTATTAGTGAGGACACTTATGCTTATATTTTCAATGATGCTTCGGTGAAGCTTTGTATTGTATCCGATCAGGAATTAGCAGATAAAGTCAATAAAATCATCGATCAGGTTCCAACCTTGACAGAGCTTTATTCATTTGTTCCGGTAAATGGTGCCAAGTTGTGGACAGAATTAAAATTGGAGGCGAATGCAGAATTGGATGCCGAAATTGAAAAACGGAAAGCGGCCATTGCTGAAGACGATTTGGTAACCTTAATTTATACCTCGGGAACAACCGGAAATCCAAAAGGAGTAATGTTATCACATAAAAATCTTCTTTCTAATGTGGTTTCTTGTGAAGAACGATTACCTGTTGGTTCGGATGCAATCTCCTTGAGTTTTCTCCCGGTTTGTCATGTTTATGAACGCATGCTCCTCTATTTGTATCAATACACTGGAGTTTCGGTTTATTTTGCAGAAAGCTTGGAGACAATTGGCGATAACCTAAAAGAGGTTAAACCCAATGTATTTACTGCAGTTCCTCGTCTTTTAGAAAAAGTATTTGATAAAATTATTGCCAAGGGAGAAGCGTTAACCGGAATTAAAAAGAAATTGTTCTTTTGGGCCGTTGCTTTAGGTGAAGAGTGGGAAGTTACTGGAAAATCGGGTTGGTATAAGTTCAAACTTAAAATCGCTCGGAAGCTCATTTTTAGTAAGTGGCAAGAAGCTTTGGGAGGTAATGTAGAAACTATTGCTTGCGGATCAGCAGCTTTGCAACCACGTTTGGCTCGTATATTTTTAGCGGCCGGAATTCCAGTCATGGAAGGATATGGATTGACTGAAACATCTCCCGTTATTAGTGTAAACTGGGAAAAGGGAAACAATGTTTGTATTGGAACCACAGGACTGGTGATTAAAGGTGTTGAAGTGAAGATTGCTGAGGATGGAGAAATTTTAGTAAAAGGACCAAACGTCATGCAAGGTTATTACAATATGCCGGAAGAAACAGCAAAAGTAATGACTGGGGAATGGTTTCATACAGGAGATATTGGAACGATGGTAGATGGACGTTTCTTAAAAATTACAGATCGTAAAAAAGAAATTTTCAAAACCTCAGGAGGAAAATACATCGCTCCACAGGTGATGGAAAATAAATTCAAAGAGTCACGATTTATTGAACAAATCATGGTGATTGGTGAAAACCAAAAAATGCCTGCAGCCTTTATCGTTCCGGCTGTAGAATATATTTTGGAATGGGCTAAACAAAACGGCCATAATGTTGGACAAACGCAAACCGAAATTTGCACAAACCAGCTCATCATTGATACCATTCAACAAGAAATTGATAAATACAATCAGGAATTTGGACAATGGGAACAAATCAAACGATTTGAATTGACAGATTGTCAATGGACTCCTGAAACGGGAGAATTGACTCCAACCATGAAACCGAAACGTAAAGTGGTTATGGAAAGACACAAAGATTTGTTTGACCGAATTTATGGGTAGAATTAACCTACCTCAAAATCGGCCTTCAAACTTAAGTCAAGACTTTTATAGGAATGCGTCACCGCACCGGTAGAGATAAAATCAACTCCGGTTTTGGCGTAATCAACAATTGTATCCTTCGTAATACCTCCTGAAGCTTCTACTTCGTATTTGTCTCTATCAATTAACAGAAGGGCTTCTGTCATTGCTTCTGGTGAATAGTTATCCAACATGATTCTATCCACTCCTCCATGAGCCAAAACCTGAGCAAGTTCGTCATTGTTCCGAACTTCAATCTCAATTTTGAGATTTTTACCTTTTTCGGCTAAATAAGCTTTGGTACGATCAATCGCCTTTTCAATTCCACCCGAATAATCAACATGATTGTCCTTAATCATAATCATGTCGTAAAGAGCAAAACGGTGATTGGTTCCACCTCCAATTCTAACAGCCCATTTCTCCATTAATCGAATTCCCGGAGTTGTTTTTCGTGTATCCAGCAATTGGGTGGGATAATCAGCAATTAAGGAAGCTAGATGATGTGTTTGAGTTGCAATTCCACTCATACGTTGCATGAAGTTTAACACTAAACGCTCTGTACTTAAAATAGATCTGGATGAACCTGAAACTCTGAAAACAATATCTCCTTTTTTAATTATGTCACCATCATTGATGTATCCCTCAATTTTTAATTCAGGATCAAATCGGTTAAAAATAATTTTTGCCAGTTCAACTCCAGCAATAACACCATCAGCTTTCACCAATAATTTAGCCGTTGCCTGAGCATTTTCGGGAATAGTAGCTAAAGAAGTATGATCGCCATCACCCAAATCCTCCTGGAGTGCATTGTCAACGATGGCGTGAATTTGATCAAGATTAGGAATATTCACCTAGCAATTTTTATTTGGAAGGAACAAAAGTCTTGATATCATTCTCGGTGATTTCGGCATCACACAAAATGATTAATCGCTCTACAATATTTCTTAACTCTCGAATGTTTCCAGTCCAATCTACCTCTTGCAAAGCTTTTAAAGCTCCATCACTAAAGGTTTTTGGAGCCATTCCATATTCGGCACAAATCTTCTCAATAAAGAAATTAGCCAAAAGTGGAATATCATCCCGACGATCGTTTAAAGAAGGTACTTGAATGACAATAACACTCAATCGGTGATAAAGGTCTTCTCTAAAAGTTCCTTCTTCAATCATCTTTCTTAAATCCTTGTTGGTTGCTGCCACCACTCTCGGATTCACTTTAATATCTTTTTCCCCTCCAACACGGGTAATTCTATTCTCTTGAAGCGCTCTTAAAACCTTAGCCTGAGCTGAAGCACTCATGTCTCCAATCTCATCCAGAAATAAGGTTCCTTCATTGGCTAATTCAAACTTTCCTTTCTTTTGTTTAACCGCCGATGTAAAAGCTCCTTTTTCGTGACCAAAAAGCTCTGACTCAATCAATTCGGATGGAATAGCTGCGCAGTTCACCTCAATAAAAATGGACTTTTTACGGTTACTTTGCTGATGTAATTGCCGAGCTACCAACTCTTTTCCAGCTCCATTAGGCCCTGTAATTAATACCCTTGCATCAGAAGGAGCTACCTTACCAATCATTTCATTGATTTCTTGAATTGGTTTGGAATTTCCAACAATACTCGAATTAGAAACCTGCTTTTTAATTTGGGTTTTTAAAACCTTGGTTTCTTCTACCAAATCTGTTTTTTCTAACGCATTTTTAATGGTTACCAAAATTCGATTTAAATCTAACGGCTTTTCAATAAAATCGTAGGCACCGCTTTTAATAGCTTCTACCGCCGTTTCAATATTTCCATGACCGGAAATCATGATAATTGGTGTTTCAAGACCTTCATTTTTCAATTTGGTCAACACCTCTATCCCATCCATTTGAGGCATTTTGATATCACAAAAAATAACGTCATAGTTATTTTCACGAGCTTCTTTCACCCCTGCAATACCGTCTTCTACTACCTCAACTTCGTATTTTTCAAACTCCAGGATTTCTTTAAGCGTTCTACGAATGCTTCTTTCGTCGTCTATTATCAGAATCTTTGGCATAATCAGATTAAATTCGAGACGATAAAGATATTATTTTTTTCCTTGTTGTTTTAGATTCAATACCTCATTAGATGATCATATTAATCATCTTTTTCAATAGAATGTGTAGAATATAAGAGGATGTAAATTCAATTAAAAGCACAAAAAAGTCATCTTTAGAAACCAAAACGTTTCGAATTCGTTCAAATAATATTAACTTGTGTAACATAATTGTAGGAGTTAACAGAAATAATTAATGGACTACCTTTTGTTCCATCTGTTTACAGCGATGAAGAAATTTCAAAAAATACTTTTTATTCTACTGACCCTTAGTTGTGGTCATTCGATAGCCCAGACAGGATGCACAATTTTAGACAGTGCTTTTCGCTCACCTGACCAGATTACAGAACTGGAATTAGACATTTGCCGTTTAAAGGAGCTACCTAATGAGATCCGTGTTTTTAGAGAGGTTAAAAAGATTGATCTTTCCGAAAACAAACTAAAGTTTTTACCAGCCTCTGTTTCTGAATTATCCAAACTAGAGCATTTGGATTTACAAGCTAATGATTTGATTAGTTTGCGACCAGAAATCGGAGAATTGGTTCAACTACGATATCTTGACATTTCGTATAATCAGTTGACGAAAATTCCACGACCTTTTTGGAATTTAGTTTCTTTAGAATATTTGGACATTAGTGGTAATTCTATTGAGGCAATTAATCCTTCCATCGGAAATTTCGTTAAGCTTAAAACTTTACAGTTAGAAGGAATGGACATTGTCGAAATTCCATCAGACATCAAAAATTTGGTTTTATTGGAGAAACTGAATTTGAAGGACAATCAACTAACAGATATTCCGGATGCCATTGGTTCTTTAACACAGCTTACCGAACTCAATCTCGAAATCAATTCGATCAACAAAATTTCTGATCAAATTGGGCAACTGGTCAAAATAGAGAAATTGTACCTCAGAAGTAATTCATTGAGTGAATTGCCTGCTACAATTGGGCAAATGGTAGAGCTTCGTCATTTGGATCTTAACGAAAATGAACTAAAAGAATTACCTGAATCCTTTGAAAACCTCACTGAGCTAATCACCTTAAGTGCTGAGCTTAACGCTTTAGAAAAACTTCCTGAGAACCTAGGTAACTTAAACAAGTTGACAGATCTTCATTTGGCGGAAAACAACATTAAGGAACTACCACAATCCATTGGAAAATTAAAGCGACTAACAGCATTAGATTTAAACAACAATCAGCTCATTGAACTGCCAGCAACAACCGGAGAGTTGACCGAACTTCAGAAATTGGATTTAAACGAAAATTTGATCACGCAGCTACCGGGTACAATTGTCAACCTAAAAGAATTAACCGAGCTTTTATTATCAGGGAATCAACTAAAAGAATTACCTGAAGCTTTTGGTGCCTTGAATAAGTTGATATTATTGGATTTAGCTCGAAATCAAATTAACCAATTACCAGCCTCAATGGGACAACTTAAAATGTTGGAGAAGTTAGACCTTACTGAGAACAACCTAACTTCTCTACCGGAGGGAATTGGTGGATTGGATTCATTGAAAGAATTAATTCTTAGTGAAAATAACATTGAAGAATTACCTTTATCCATTGGAGATATGCAAAACCTAACTTCATTGGTTTTAGATGGAAATTCGCTCAGTGCCTTACCTGATGAAATTGCCAGTTTGGAGAATTTATCCCGATTGCATTTAGAAGGGAATGGAATTAAGAAATTACCGGAGAATATTGGTGATTTAAAGAATTTGACTTATTTGAATTTAGATGGTAACCATTTGAAAAAATTACCAGAGTCAATTGGTCAACTTGAAAACCTCGTTTACTTGAGTGTAGAAGGAAATCTTTTAAAGAAACTTCCTGAATCAATTAAAGAGTTGAAAAACTTAAAATACCTCTACATCAAAGGAAACTTATTCTCTGAAAAGGAACGATTAAACTTCAAGTACATCATTCCGGAGACTTGTAAAGTTGAGTTTTAGTCCTCTCCTTCTTCCAGGAGATTTTCATCATCATCCATATCCAGCTCTGGAATTGATTTAACAGACGAGCCGGCAATCCCTTTTACCGAACCATAGAGGTGAAGTGTGTTTAAGGTTACTTTCTCTATCTGTTTTTCGCGTTCTTTCCAACGTTTATTCATCAATCTCTTCTCTTTTTCCAACTCATCTTTAAGCGCCGAAAAACCTTCTACAATTGCCTCCATTTGGTGACGGAATTCGTTTCCAGTCAAATATGAATACAGCATTTGCATCTTATCTCCTTTGTTGATATTGGCATCTTGCGCCGCATGTACCTTCATGATTCCCTCACGCAAAACAGCTGTTAAATTGACAAACTCTTTAAAACTACACACCCATACCCCATTCACCAAGGCAAATTGCTTTTGACCTTTTGGAAGAGTTTCTGTCACCAAAACGGCTACATCAGCTCCGGCAGCCAACATATCTGCCTTTAATTTCGGAATCCAGTCACCGGCAAAATTTTGAGTACGTTTTGATTCAAAAATGATCTTCCCACACTCCTGTTGCATGTTATTCACTACGGTCTGTAAACAGTCCGCCCCACGCATTCCTTTTGTTACTTCCTCAATAAGATCAAAAGGAAATGCCCCACGCAGCTCATCTTCTAAGGCCAACTCCTGAACTTCTCCCTGCAATTGCATAGATCCCTGCTCCTGCTTTCGACGCATATCCTCAGTCAACTTTTTCTGATCCTCCAACTGCTTTTGCATTTCGCGCAGTTTTAGTTCATAAGCTTCTCCCGCTGATTTTCTAATTCGCTCGGACTCTACTTTTAATTGTTCGTTGATTTTCTTTTGAGCAGCAGCTTCAGCCTCTTCTTTGACCGCATCTTTTTCTCGCTTTAATTTTTCAATTTCCGCCTTTTTCTGATTGAGTTCCTTGAGCTTTTCTTGTTTCTCATTCAACTCATTTTGCATCATTTTAAAGCGATCTTCCTGCTCTTCCTGTAATTTATGTTTGAGTTTTTTCTCTAGTTCAGACTTCTCCTCCCTTAACTTTCGATCTAATTTCTCCTGAAAAAGTTCATTTTGCTTCTTTTTCTTCTCTTCAAACTCTTCTTCCTGTTGTTTTAAAGCCTTTTCCTTGCTCTCCAACTTCTTTTCGTTTTCCTCATTTTTTGCCTCATACTTTTTACGCTCCTCCGCTAGCCTATGATTGTATTTTTTCTTCAATTCATCTTCTAATTGATGAGTCAACACATCATTAACGTCAATAGACTCACCACAATTCGGGCACGAAATTTCGGTTTGTTTGTTCATTTAAAAAGAAAAGTAAAGCTGTTGTTAAAAGTCGCAATTTACTTGCGTTTTTTATGGACAATGATCTTATTTCCCTGAATATCGATCTGCCAACTGTCGTCAAAAATACGTGGTAAATATCTCAAATACAACTTAGTTCGCTGAGACATTTCATTATCATCATCCCCTTCTTTTAAAACGCCTGTAAATTCATATACTTGCGTATTAGGATGTTTTTCACCGTAAATTTTTATGATCGTAATAATGGTCGTCATTACCTTAAAGACATCCCCTTTATTGGTTAAGGCATATTCCTCCCCTTCATACTCTTCGTTTAAAACTCCAAAAGCAATAACAGCATGAAGGATATTTTCCTTTTTTCGAGCGAAACGAACTTCATATTCTACCCCAAAACCAGAGGTGAAATGATAAACTTGTCCTGTCGGAATATTGGGCCTTATGATCTCGTAATGATCCATTATTTCCCTTCAAAGATAATGGAAATATCAATGCATGTTTCCTCTCTGCAAAAGGATTTATTATCCATGCATATCATATTTATTTTTTTTTCTTCCCACTATGCATTGATTAACAACACTTATGGGAAAATAGAAATTTCAGATTCTTAAAAAGATGTTAGGTGAAATAACGGAAATCCTGACCGTTTTCAATCTTTTGCAAGCTTTCGTAAATCAACTTTATGCCATTTTCCACATCCTCTTTATGGGCCATTTCAACCGTTGTGTGCATATAACGCAAAGGAGTTGAAATAAGTACAGAAGGAACACCTGAATTGGAATAAGCAAAAGCATCTGTATCTGTTCCGGTTGAACGGGAAGCAGCTGCTCTTTGAAATGGTATTTCTACAGACTCAGCTGCATTAATTACCAAATCCAATAAGTTATTTTGAACAGCTGGACCGTAGGTTAAAACCGGACCTTTTCCACTTTTTAAATCCCCCTGTTGTATTTTACTAATCATAGGAGTATTTGTATCATGACAAACATCTGTTACAATGGCTACATCGGGCTGGATTTTTTCGGCAATCATTTGTGCTCCTCTTAATCCAATTTCTTCCTGAACAGAATTGGTAATGTATAAACCAAATGGCAATTTCACCTTATTTTCTTTTAACAAACGTGCTACTTCAGCAATCATGAATCCACCAATACGATTGTCCAAAGCTCTGGCTACATATTTGTTTTTATTGAGAATCATGAATTCATCTGGATAAGTTACAACGCACCCCACATGAACACCCAATTTCTCAACCTCAGCCTTTGAAGTACAACCACAATCTAAAAAGATGTTTTTTAACGATGGAGCTTCCTCCTTTGGTCGACGTGTATGAATAGCTGGCCAACCAAATACTGCTTTTACAATTCCATTTTTGGTATGAATATTCACTCGTTTTGAAGGAGCTATCTGATGATCGGATCCTCCATTTTTTCGCAAATAAATGAAGCCATCCTCTGTGATGTAATGAACAAACCAAGAAATTTCATCAGCATGTGCCTCAATAACAACTTTATATTCTGCTTCTGGATTTACAATTCCTACACAACTTCCGTAATTATCAATCCAATAGTCATCGATATACGGTTTAATATATTCTAACCATAATTTTTGACCTTCTGCCTCAAATCCGGTAGGTGAAGCATTATTTAAATACTTTTCTAAAAAATTAAGTGATGATTTTTTAATGATTGATTTCTGTTTTGCCATGTCTCTATAGTTTCGCTGAAAATTGCAATATAGTTCATAAAGTTATAAATTAGCCCCTAGATAAGACTATTTACCTGACTGACTATGCTTAGATCACTCCTTACCGGAATAACGGTATTATTCTGTTGTGCTTATTCATTTACCCAAACCGATAGCACTGCTTT
This sequence comes from Flavobacteriales bacterium, assembly GCA_022361195.1. GTDB lineage: Bacteria > Bacteroidota > Bacteroidia > Flavobacteriales_D > Crocinitomicaceae > JAKSBJ01. The sequence goes on along the minus strand of JAKSBJ010000076.1, from coordinate 19,049 downwards.
ACAAGGTTCATCCATCGACACAGAAATCATGGATTCTTTAGGTCTTGTTAACCCCGAGGTTCAAAAGAAATACAATTTGGGAGTTAATGCGCTCAATTCAAATGATTATATGCTCGCCATTCAAAACTTCACAGAAGTTTTATTGATGGACGAACTATATACAGACGCCTATTTTAACCGTGGTATGGCTTTCAAAGGTCTCAATAAAATTGATGAAGGAGTCAAAGACTTTGACAAAGTCATTGAGCTGGATTCAACCAATGATGAAGCTGCTTACATGAAAGCCCAGATGTTTATGGAGACTGAACGCTTTGACGAAGGTTTAGAGGCCTATTTACAAGCTGAACTACTCAATCCAAAGGAAGAAAAGTATCCTTATTACCGTGGAGTCACTCTTTTTCAGTTGGAACGGTACGAAGAAGCTATTGAAGCCTTTACCAAAGCCATTAAAATTAAAGCCAATTATGCTTATGCATACAATGACCGTGGCAGCGCTAAATTAGAAATGGATAATTTGGAAGGAGCCATTCAAGATTACAAAACAGCCGTTAAACACGATCCTAAGTTAAGTTTTGCTTACAACAACCTGGGATCGGCCTATCGAAAAAAACAAGATTACCTCAATGCCGATAAATACTACAGCGAAGCGGTAAAGTATAAAAAAGACTATTTCATTGCCTATAATAATCGTGGATCGGCTCGGATGGAGAATGGGAAACATGATTTGGCCCTAAACGATTTCAAAATGGCCCTGGAACTGAATCCTGATTATGCATTAGCTTATAACAATCAGGCATCTGTCTATATTCTTCAGGAGAAATATGAAGAAGCCGTTACTGCTTGCAACAAAGCCCTACAGCTTTATCCAGAATTTATGGAAGCCTTTTTCAACAGAGGTATTGCCAAAGAAATGCTAAAAGATGTGGAAGGAGCCTGTGCCGACTGGCAGGATGCTTTCCTTTTAGGATCTGAAAACGCCGAACAATATGTAAACAGTCCGGCTTGTACTTCCCTTAAATAGTAAGACCCTATGACTACTATGCTCAAACCTATTTTTATTATTCTATGCCTTATCTATGGCATCCAGTTAAGTGCTCAGGTTGAAACGCCTTTTGATAAAAAACTGTTTAAAGAACAAAAAGATCAGTTCAAAGAGGCTATGAACCATATCAAAGAAGGAGATAATTTACTCTTTGATCCAATGATTCCTCGTCCGAGAGCAGCCGTTATTCATTACCTAAAAGCCAACGAATTTAATCCAAACAGTTCTGAGCTGAATTTTAAAATTGCTCAGTGTTATTTGGCTTTTGACAAGTACAAAATGAAACCCTATGTCGAAAAGGCATATAAACTCAAACCAACTGTAAATCCGTTATGCAGCTATCTCCTTGCACAAGCATACCAGTTGGAAAGCGAGTGGAAAACAGCTATTCAATACTACAATATTTTCATTTCAAGTGCTAATACTCCCGATTTACAAGAGCATAAGAAAAATGCAACCAGAAAAATTCAGGAGTGTAAGAACGGAGAGATGTTGGAAAAAGATCAAGCCAGAGTTTGGATTGACAATGTAGGACCAATGATTAATTCTCAATATCCTGATTATGCTCCGGTAATTTCGGCTGATGAAGCCATCATGGTTTTTACAGCTCGTCGTCCTGACCAGGAAATTATGGCTCCCGACGGAGGACATTTTGAAGACCTTTACCAAAGTATTCGTTATTCCGGAGATTGGCAAAAGTCTGCCAATATGGGGTCTCCTTTGAACACCAAAGGTCAACATGATGCGACTATCGGAATTTCACCTGACGGACAAGTACTTTTCCTTTACATCAATCGAAAAGGAAATGGAGGAGACATTTACACTTCTTTAAAAGAAGGAGGAGTTTGGACGAAACCCCAACCTTTGGGTAAAAATATCAACACATCGGCTCATGAACCGGATGCTTCACTTTCGTTTGATGGGAACCGTCTTTATTTTACCTCTAACAAAGACGGTGGATTTGGAGAACACGACATTTATTATTCAGATTGGGACACTGACAAAGAACGTTGGGGAGAAGCTGTAAACATTGGTAATGTTCTCAATACCCCTTATGAAGAACGAAGCGTTTTTATTCACCCGGATGGTGAAACAATGTACTTTTCATCACAGGGCCATAATAGCATGGGTGGATTTGATATCTTCTACTCCAAGTTAGTTAATGGTCAATGGCAAAAGCCAGTTAATATGGGACCACCCCTTAATACTCCCGATGATGATATTCAATTAGTGGTAGCGGGTAACGGACGATTTGGTTATTATTCCTCTTATCGTCAAGGTGGTCATGGAGAGAAAGATATTTACGTTGTTACCTTTTTGGGACCTCCTAAACAACCTATTTTGGCTAACGAAGACAACTTAATTGCCTCTATTGCCGAACCTATTAAAGAAAAGACGCACGAGCCCGAGTTGGTTGCGGAAGGAGCCAATATGGCCATTTTAACAGGTATTATTAGAGATAAGAAAACCAAACAGCCACTAAAAGCTTCCATTGTGTTAGTCGATAATACCGCCAATAAAGTCATTGCCGAATTTGAGTCAGATGATCAAAGTGGAAAGTATCTGGTATCCCTTCCTGGAGGAGCAAATTATGGAATTGCTGTGAAAAAAGATGGTTACCTCTTCCATTCCGAAAACTTTGTGATTCCAGAGGCAAGTGGGTTTAAGCAGTATAAAAAAGATGCGGACTTGAAGAAAGTAGAAGTTGGAGAATCCATTGTACTCCGAAATATTTTCTTTGATCTTGACAAATACTCCCTTCGTCCGGAATCAGTAAATGAGCTGGAACGTCTGCACAAACTATTGGTTGAAAATCCAACAATGCGTATTGAAATTTCAGGACATACGGATACCCGAGGAGGTGCAGACCATAATCAGGAGCTATCTCAAAACAGAGCAAAGGCTGTAGTTGACTATTTGGTTCAGCATGGTGTAGATAAATCTCGTCTTGAATTTGCGGGTTATGGAGAAAGTAAAACCATTATTTCGGATGGTGAAATTGCAGCCATGAAGTCAAAAAGTAGCCGTGAAGAAGCTCATCAACAAAATCGAAGAACAGAATTCAAAGTGTTAAGTATGTAACGTTTTTTATGCAAATTATGATTCCTAGCATCAGGCTCTCAAATGTTTGTCTAAAAAAAAGCAGAAAAAAACGATGAAAAAGCATAATTTATCGTATAAATGAAGAAAATAACACTGGAAAACATTAAATTCGTAGGTTAAAGTAAGCGCCGATGAGGAAACTTTTACTCTTAATTATTTTTTTGCCGTTGATTTCACAGTCGCAAGTTAAATATTCGACAAGTGGAAAAAAGCTTTTTAAACAAGCCTCGGATGCGTACCGTAATGGAAATACGGAGGAAGCAGTTCGGTTGTTTGAAGAATGCCTGAAAGAGGATGATTTCTGTGCAGAAGCGCACCTCAACTTATCAATCATTCATTTCCATCAGGGAAATTTTGAGCGTTCAATGACCTACGCTCAAAATGCTTACAACTACAATCGTTTTCAACCGGAGATTTACGAACAATTAGGAAAGAACTATTTTCAACGTCAGCAATATGATAGTTCTACTTTTTACTTGAAACAAGCCGTAGAATTTGGAGGGAAATCAGATGAGATTCATTTATACCTGGGACAATCAATGTTACATGTTGGAGATTACTCGGGGAGTGTGAAGTATTTGACCAAAGTTTTAGAGAACAACCCTAATGATGCTCAGTTGTACAACGATCGTGGAAGTGCTTACTACAATTTGGGAGATACTGAAAAAGCAGAAGCCGATTTAAAAAAGGCTTTGGACATGAAAATAGAAGGCGCAGGAATCTATCTTAACCTTGCAACAATGGCATTGGATAATGATAGTATTTTGGTTTCAAAAGGGTATTTGGCTAAAGCGGAAGGTTTGGCTAAGAGTACAGAAGAAAAAGTTCAAGTGCTGATCATTAAAGGGCAGCATTACATTCATGAAGGAGATCTCGAAAATGCAAAATCTACTTTTAGCGCTGCATTTGAACTGGACAAAAAAAATGCAACAGTCTTAACTAATCAGGCGGTAATTGCCATTCAACAGGACGATTACCAAACAGCCTGGCAAAAATGCAATTTAGCACTTGAACAAGATGATGAGCTAATAGCTGCATACTTCAATCGTGGAATTGCTAATGAAATGTTGAGAAGAACCTCTGATGCATGTCTGGACTGGGAACAAGCTTTTATACTTGGATCTGAAAAGGCAGAAGAATATTTGAACAGTCCAATCTGTAACGAATAATGAAAAAACTCCTACTACTCACATATCTTTTTGCTTTTATCAGTGTCTTTGGACAGGACAAGGATATTCCTTTTGACAAAAGACTTTTTCAGGATCAAAAAACTGAATTCCAGGAAGCCGTTCGTAATATTAAAGAAGGAGATTTTCATTTCTTTGACGGAAGCAATGCTGACTTAACTGATGCACTTTTTCATTATTTAAGAGCACAAGAATTCAACCCTTATTCATCTGTGTTGAACTTTAAAATTGGGGTTTGTTATCTCTACACCAATCGCAAATTTAAGGCGCTGGATTATTTAAAATTCGCTTATAAAGTAAATCCAGATGTTGATGAAAACATTCGTTTTTATCTCGCTCAAGCACATCAGCTTAATGGAGATTTTGAAAGAGCTATTGAACTGTATACTGAACATAAAGATGGTATTAGAAGTGGAGATCAAATTCAACGTCTTTTCATCAATAAGAAGATTAAAGAATGTAAAACGGGAATAGAACTAAAAGAAAGTCCTGTACGAGTTTGGATTGATAATTTAGGAGATAGTATTAACAGTAAGTATCCTGAATTCTCACCAGTTATTTCGGCAGATAACAGAGTCCTTTTCTACACAGCTCGTCGTCCGGATTCGCAGGGAGATAAAATTGATAATACCGGATATCATTATGAAGATGTTTATCAATCTAAGCGAACATTTGGAACGGATTGGGGCAATTCTACTAACGTTGGAGGACCAGTAAACACAAAGTCGCACGATGCGACGGTTGGATTGGCGCCTGATGGTAAAAGTTTGATCATTTACCGGGGTATTAATGCCAAAAACGGAGACTTATACATTACTCGTCAACAAGATGATGGAAGCTGGGAAGAGCCAGTATCTCTTGGAGAAAATATTAATACAAAGTTTCATGAGTCTTCGGCTTCTTTATCATTTGATGAAAAGACCTTGTATTTTGTTTCAGATCAACCGGGAGGATTTGGACAACACGACATTTACGTATCCAACTGGGATGAAGAAAAACAAATGTGGGGTGAAGCTGAAAACTTAGGTAGTACCATCAACACTCAGTTTGAAGAAAAAGGAGTTTTCTTCCATTCAGATGGGCGTACACTTTACTTTTCGTCTGATGGCCATAATAACATGGGGGGACTGGATGTTTTTAAAACTACACTAGATCCTGAAACAGGAGAATGGTCAACACCCGAGAATTTGGGCTATCCAATTAGCACACCTGATGATGATATCTACTTTGTTGTAACGGGTGATGAACGTTACGCTTATTATTCATCATTCCGTCAGGATGGTTTTGGAGAAAAAGACATTTACAAAATCACCTTCCTGGGACCTAAAAAAGAACCTTTACTGGCCGATGCGAAAATGATTGGTTCAACTCCCCCACTCAAAAAATCTCCAGTTTTAGTGAACTTCTTTGGAGCTAAAGAAACAGACATCGTTGCTGATAACTCGGATGAAAATGGATCAAATGATAACAAGACCGACAATGACAATAGTCGTCCTAAGGTATTTATTCTAAAAGGAACCATCTCTGACTGTTTAACAAAACAAGGAATTCCAGCTACCCTTTCGGTTACGAATGAACGAACAGGTGAAAAAATTAAGGACTTAAAAGCTAATCCTGACGGTACATATACCATTGCTTTAACTCCTGGAGATAAATACGGTTTAACAGCTTCCGGGAATGGTTATACAATCCATTCTAAAACTTTGACCAGTACTAAAAAGGATGAAAATACTGAAGTAATTGAAAACTTTGAGTTATGTAAAGTGGAAGCAGGAAGCTCTTTTGCCCTGCGTAATATCTACTTTGATTTTGACAAATACGATTTACGTGTACAAGCAAGTAACGAGTTGGATCGTTTGGTAAAAATCATGAAAGATCGTCCAACCATGATTATTGAATTAGGTGGACATACCGATAGACGAGGATCGGCGGACTATAACTTACGACTCTCTAAGGAAAGAGCTCAAATTGCAAAAGATTATTTGGTCAAAAAGGGAATTTCAGCTGATCGAATAAGAACCAAAGGATATGGAGAAACCCAATTGGAGGTTTCGGATGAAGAAATTTCGGCAATGAAGAGCAGAAAAGAACGAGAAGCTGCTCACCAGCTTAACCGAAGAACTATTGTTAAAGTTATTAGTGAATAAGCAGCTTTAACCAAAAACGAAACTAGCTCCGTTCTTTTTTTAAGGATCGGGGCTTTTATTTTTTAATTATGAAGTACTTGATTTTTCTTATTGGACTGTTACCATTTTTTGTTCATGCACAAGACAACCACTATCAGCTAGAGGATTTTTTCCGTTATGATGCGGAATTAGAACAGAAGATTGATGACGTTTTTGATGAAATGAATGATACCATGCGAGTGGGACAAATGATTGTTCCAGCCGTTGGCCGACTAGGTAAACCTACCGAGCATGTAAATGAACTACTTCGTAAAAACTACATTGGAGGAATTCTATTATTAAACGGAACCAAGGAAGGGTTTACTAAAATGGTGAAAGAATTCAATACTTTGAACAAAGAGAATAATGGACTTCCTCTCCTCTATTCGGCTGATGCTGAACCTTCGCTTATTGGTTATAAAATCAAAGGCTGTGCTCCGGTAAAAAAAGCAAATACGATGATTAGCCGCGAAGAAGTGCGGAAGTTTGCACGTAGTATTTGTAAGGATTTAAAGGATATTGGAATTAACTATAACTATGCTCCTGTCGTTGATATGTCACCCAATGAGGCTATTACCTACCGAAGTTTTGGTGACAATTCGGATACAGCTCAAATTTGGTCGCGCATTTTTATTGAGGAAACTCAAAAAAACCGAATTGTAGCTACTGCTAAACACTTTCCCGGCCATGGTTATGTAGTTGGTGATACCCACAAAAAACTCGTTTACATTGATGGAGAAATGAGAGAGGTAAAGAATTATGAACCACTTATTAAAGCCGGAGTGCTTTCTATCATGGTTGCTCACATCGCTGTCAAAAACAATCCGGAGTATAATACCAACGACATGCCTTCTTCTACCTCGAGAAAAATTGTGACGGATTTGTTAAAGCGAAAAATGAAGTTTAAAGGTTTGGTTGTGACAGATGCCATGAACATGGGAGGTGTTGCTTCTATTCCAAACTGCGAGCTAAAAGCCGCTCAAGCTGGCTGTGACCTTATTTTAATGCCCGTAAACGAAGAAAAAGCGGTTACGGATATATTGGGAGAGCTAAAGGCTAATGAGACCTTTAAAAAGCAGATTTATGCTTCTGTCAGAAAAATTATTCGTCTTAAAATTTGCCTTGGCCTAATGTAAAAGGACCCGCTTACTTAAACGAGCCCTTTTCTATTTTGTAGAAACCTAACTACTCTCCTGCTTCGCAAGCCTCTCCGTCCTCGCAGGCTTCTCCATCTTCACATTCCATTCCCATATCGAGAGAATCTTCCTCGCTAATAACAACTGCGGTATCTTTTAGCACTGGTTCGTCAATTGCTAGAGAATCACCTGCCGGGGTCCCATCTGTTACCACATCATCATTATTTTCTGTCTCATCGCAAGATTGTACACCTAGGGCCAAGGCAAAGAATCCGCCCAATAAAATTAACTTCTTCATTTTCTTTTTTGTACTATATCCTACTCTATAACAAAAGGTCACCCATTTTAGGACATAAAAAAACCCCTTGCCGTTAAGCAAAGGGTTATCCTATTGAAAATTGTATTTTGACTTAAGCGTTTCCTTTTTTATAGTCAGCCAAGAATTTTTCCAAACCAATATCAGTTAAAGGATGTTTTAACAAACCAGTAATTGAGCTAAGTGGTCCTGTCATTACATCAGCTCCAACCTCAGCACATTGAATAACATGCATAGTGTGTCTGATAGAGGCCGCTAAAATTTCTGTTTCAAAAAGATAGTTATCGTAGATTAATCGAATTTGAGCAATTAAATCCAATCCGTTTGATGAGATATCATCTAAACGACCTACAAAAGGAGACAAATAAGTAGCACCGGCTTTAGCAGCTAGAATTGCTTGTCCTGGAGAAAAAACCAACGTACAGTTAGTTTTGATTCCCTTGTCCGAAAAATATTTGATTGCCTTAACACCATCTTTGATCATCGGAATTTTAACAACGATGTTCTCGTGCAATTGAGCTAAAGCTTCACCTTCTTTGATCATTCCTTCAAAATCGGTAGAGATTACTTCAGCACTTACATCTCCGTCAACAATGTTGCAGATGTCTACATAATGCTTAAGAATGTTTTCCTGTCCGGTAATTCCTTCTTTTGCCATTAATGAAGGATTGGTTGTTACCCCATCCAGAATCCCAAGATCATTTGCTTCCTTGATCTCATCAAGGTTTGCCGTGTCGATAAAAAATTTCATCTTTTTGTTTAATTAAATTTTAGAACTGACTTCGGCACAAATATACGGCCTCAAGGGGGTGATTGGTAAAAATGTTATTAACAGAATATACACCCTCAAAGAGTGAACCAATAAAAAAGAAAAATGGGGGAGAAAAAAAGTGGGTAAGCTACCTGTATCGCACCGCTACAACCGTCTACCCTTGCTATGTTCCCATCCTGGGGGATTCAACAGGAGCTGGTCGTACAGGACTTACCCGGCACAAAAATAGGAAAAGAATTAGATTTAATTGATTGGATTCGGAAAAAAATCTGCGCATAAAAAAACCGCCTTGCGTTTTTGCAAGACGGTTTCGTATTTTCTTGATTGATTCTCTTATAGTTTAACAACCTTTTTAGTAACAGTTGCATTTGAAGAGTGAACATTCACGAAGTAAACTCCTGAAGTTTCTTTTTGCAAATCAAACAGTACGTTTCCGTTTACTGTTTGATCACGCATAATTACTCTTCCTGTAATATCTCTAATCTCGATGTACTCAATTGGAGTATTTACTTTATTAAGGTTGATCAATAATTGTCCGTTAGTTGGATTTGGATAAATCTCAACATTTTGCAAATCGTTTTCTGCAATTCCAATATGAGCTTCATTAACTGTAATATAAGCGTTCTTTGTTTCGTTATCCGATCCACCTGCATTAGAAGCAGTCAATGAAACAGTATATGTTCCTGGAGTACTAAACAAAACTGATGGATTTTGATCTGTAGACGAAGATCCTGACCATGACCATCCTGAAGCAGGAGTGATTGACCATGACCATGAAGTTGGTGAGTTCGTCGATAAATCAGAGAAATCAACAATTGTTCCTTCCGGTACTACTGTTGCATCGGCAGTAAATTGAGCAACTGGTGCATCTGGTCCACTTCCATCCGACTCTACAACAATAGCATAATCTTCTACTTCACCCCATGTTGATGTTCCACAAGGTTCAATAGCTCCATCATCTGGTTCGTAAGACATTCTTACACGCATCACTGTTGTACCAACAGTTGCCGAAGCAGGAACATTAACTGTGAAAGTCACTGGAATTTCAGTATCAGCACTATAAGTTACTACTCCGATCTCTTCACCTGCGTCTTCAAAATCATTGTCTTGATTCCAATCAATCCAAACAGCAACCTGATCATCAACATAACCAGCACTTCCGCCAGTGTTTAAGGTAGAAACCACTACAGTTTCTGTACCTCCCTGAACTACGTTTGTAGATTCAGAAGCCGTATAATCGCTATAGTTGTCACAATCCGAATCATTATCAATTGACCCCATTGTTACATTAGAAATGTATTCATCACAACTTGTTGAAGTCGCATCACACGGCCCTGCAGATTCACTTACTTCTATGTAAGAAGTTTTCGTTTCATCATCCGATCCAAAACCGTTTGAAGCAGTCAAAGTCACTGTGTAAAATCCAACTGTTGTAAAGTTCACAGAAGGATTTTGATCCGAAGCACTTGTCCCACCTGTATAAGACCATCCTGCTCCCGGTGAAATTGACCACGACCAAGAAGTTGGTGAGTTTGATGATAAATCAGTAAAGTCAACTGTTGTTCCTGGACTTACTACAGTAGCTGAAGCTACGAAATCTGCCACAGGAGGTGAAGGAGAACAAGGAGAATAAGTTCCATCTAAAGTTGTTGGATTTGTTCCAACCGGATCTAACCAGTTTCTCAAACGCTCAGTAGCACTAGCTCCTTCCTGATCCCAAGCACGGTCAAACTTACCATAAAGGTCATTATCAGTAGGAGAAACACAGTACGAAGAACCTCCAGAAAGATGTCCTACAATTCGTCCACTTGAGTTAAAAATAGGAGAACCTGATGAACCTCCTTCGGTTACACCATGTCCGTTAGCTGTTGAAATCCACTCAACTCCCCAGTGAGCTCCTGACCAACCAGAATTATAGGTTGTAGAATAAAGTGAAGCTGAGTAAGTTGAAATTTTCTTTTCATCTCCGGCAGGGTGGTGAATACCAACTCCTGATCCTGATGCAGAAGTAGATCGGCTCCATCCTGCGAAATAAGCATCGTAATCTTCAGGAATATCAGTTGTCATCTCAACCAGCATAAAATCTGAACCATCTACCTGATAAGAGAATGTTGCAGGATAATCACCCCATGAAGAAGAAGCTCTAAAAATACCACCGCTCATCGTTTCAGACAAAGCACCAGTATATTTAGCAGTGTTCCCAGGAACACAAGTAGGTCGTTGATAGTTGAAGTACCAAACATTTCCTGATAAATCACCACTTACTGTTGGCTCACCACAGTGGTTGGCACTTAGGATATATGGCGTACAGTCGTTGTTTGTATTGTTAATCACAGATCCGGAACAAACATAAGTCGATCCTCCGTCAACGAAGCTGTAATGAACAACAGCATCTCTTTGAGGAACCCATGATGAACCTTCGGAACAGTTAACATCTACCTCACAACTTCCGTGCAAACGAGAAGCTTCTACTTCCAATGTTCCGTCGCGGAAAAAAGCAATTCGATCCTCCACTCCACGATAAAAATAAGCCACCGATTCAATGCTAATAGTCGGAAGTTCCGTACTTCCCTCTGGCATCAAATACTCTAAAGTGATCATTTCACCTTCAATCATTTCCATTGCCTGGAATTCAGGTGTTTCGCTGGTATAAGCTCCAACGTATTGAGATCTTTTCTCATTGTAAGCGTGTAATTTACCTCCAGCCGGAATGTTAACCATTTCGTCAAAGTAAAGTCCTAAAGCCTGAGCGCCTGGAATACGAATTCCTAATCGCCACAATAAGTCTCCATTTTCTAATTCTAACCAGGTTCCCTGAGAAGTTAAATTCGCCGAAACGGGAATGTTTGTTGCGACCCGATAATTATCATGGCGACCATCTTTGGATGCATCCTCTGAGTGGATTGCAGCCATATCAGGTGTTCCCAAACTAATTATCTCGTAAGAAGCATCATAGGGGCTGGTTTCGTCTATTGAAATTTTTGCAAAAGAAGTAGGTAATCCTCCTTCACTAACCTGGGCCATAGCAGCCCAGCTTAAAACAATACCCGTAAGGGTACCGAGTACGCGTTTTTTCATGGTAATACAATTTTCGAGTTGTTAAACAAAAGTAAGAAAAATAGTTGAATACTATTTTAGCAGTAGATTTCGTGCATTTCGAGCACAATATCACGAAGCGAATTCTTTAAAGATTTAGGCTCTATTACTTCTATTTGCGAACCGTAAGAAAGGATGGTTCTTTTGAGTTCCTCGGAGATGATTACTTCTAACTCAAGCGTGTTTCGCTTACGCCCCTCTTTAATTAATTTTTGCGTACTATGAAGTGGTTGACTTTCGAGGTATTTTGATCCAATTTTGTCAATTTTAAACACCACTTTTTCAGGTCTCGTTTCATTGGCAGTGATACCAATAGAATGTTTAAAATATCGTTTGGACTGAAAGGCTACTTCTTGAGTGTAAATATCCTCGGTAATTTCTAGATTGGAGATACGATCCAAACCAAAAGTCATGATCTTTTCTCTATCAATTTCAAAGGTGATGACATACCAGCGATTTCGGTATTCTTTTAGTAATAAGGGAACTACCTTACGGCTTTTTGTCTTTCCGTTAACAAAGCTTGTATAATCAAAGTGAGTTATTACTTTTTCTTTAATTGCCTTAAGGAACTCAGGCAACATTTCGCTACCACCAACTTCTTCTGCCGTTTCAAATTGCACAAAAGTATCTACCGATTCATCCAAAGGATTATTGCTAATGTGTACCCGATCAAAAATTTTGTCAATGGCAAAACCAAATTGCTTAAAAATGTCTACATCTCTAAACTGCATTAGTGTATTAGCAGCAAATTTAATAGCATCTACATCATCTTCGGATAAAGGAATTTTATCAATACTGTACTCCTCATCTTCATAATAATACCCCTTTTCTCTTTTGCTATATTTAATTGGCGCATCAAAGTCCATGCGCATGGCAAACATATCTTTTTCGATAGTAGAATCACAGATATCCTCTCCGATTGAGTTACCAAAAATGGCTTCCTCACAAGCTTGTCTCAAATCTTGCTTAGTGGGAAAGGGTTTGTACGGATTTCGAAGACAACGATCAATAACCCTGTACCTCAACTGTGCATTTTTAATCCTTGACATGTGACTTTTTAATTTTTTTAAAGTTATAAAACATATTAATTTTGTTCCCATGCTACGCACGCTTTTAATCCCGGCCCTATTGTTCACAAGTTTGGCTTTTTCCCAATATGAGGATAGCCTAAAAACGGACAATTTACGTGATAGTATTGTAGACTACGCCAGCCAGTATTTAGGCACACCATACAAGTGGGGAGGTGCTAGTGAAGGAGGTTTTGACTGCACTGGTTTCGTTTATTTTGTCTTTAAAAAATTTGGCATTAAGGTTTCCAGAGCCAGTTCGGGTTATGAAAATGTGGGAGAGCCACGGAAATTGGAAGAATCCATACCTGGGGATATTATTCTATTTACCGGAACAGATGCCTCTATTCGCAAGGTTGGTCATGCCGGAATCGTTTATAAAAATGAGGATGGGATGATTGATTTCATTCACAGTTCCTCCTCTAAAAAGCATTTTGGCGTGGTAATCACTCGCTACAACAATAGTGGCTATTTAAAACGTTTTTTGAGAGTTATTAATATACTACCATGAAGATAATTTCTATTTTAACCCTTACAACTTGCATCTTCTTAATTTCCTGTAAAGGAGAATCCAAATCTGACGAAAAAGTCGTTGATGACGGTAATGTAATGTCTACCGCCAAGTTGGATAGTTGCGACTGTAAGGATTTACAGACAGATACTTTGGGGAATCACTTTTTAAAGGATGAAGCCTTTACTGGAATTTGTTTGGATTATTATCCGGGATCAGATGAAAAGTATATTGAAAAGAATCTCTTAGAAGGGAAACTTCATGGAAAAGTGATTTATTACGCCAAGGGTGGAGATATTTTGATGGAAGAGGTTTACGAATCGGGGAATAAAAAACGTTCGGGTGAAGTTGAAGATTTAGTTTGCAATTGTGACGAATTGGAAAAGAAAAGTCATCCTGACCCACTTTTACCAGTACGTTTTATGTTAGATGAAATTCCATTTTCAGGAAAGTGCGAACAATTTTATCCAGAGTCAGATCAGTTATATTTAGAAGCACAGTACAATGATGGTTTATTGGATGGATACAGTATTTACTATGACCGTGAAGGCACAACCCTTTACATGGAAGAATACTCCAAAGGAACTTTATTAAAAACTGTCTACGAAGGAAACTAGTCTACTTTTACCAGCTTCTCTTCACTTTGTTCTCTGTAGCCAAAAAGGTTATAGAATTTGATGGCTTTCATTACACTTTCCGGAACATCTTCTTCCCAGTTAGCCACTCCATTTTGGATTTTAGCCAATACTTCATCAGATAAAATATGTAGGATTTTTTCGTCAAAACTCTCATAAGCCGCTAGCTTATTGTTTTGTCTCATATAATCTAGAAGTCCTTCCAAACGGTCTGGTACTTTGAAATTGTCCATGTGGTAAAGTTCATCACTATCTGGCTTTTGAGCCGGATAAACGAACATTTTTACATTGTGTCCAAATCCACGACCAAAAGCCTCCAGCATCCCTCCGTTAAGCGTATTGTAATACTTCTCGTCAAAGATGGTCTGCAGGTTATGAATTCCCAATAAAACCCCAATCTTTTGTCCTTTCGTAATGTACGAAAGGTACTCAATCATCTTATAATGCTTGAGGTAATTAGAAATCATTACGGTATATCCCATTGAGCCTAACAACTCAGCACGATCAATAAAATCCTTTTCACTGATTCGGCCATCTGCTGTCAAATCCTTGAGCGTTAATTCCAGTAACAATGTTACATTTTCTTGCTCTACATCCTCTTCCTTCAAGTATTGATCCATCCCTGACTGTATCATGTTAACATGTACCTTTGTCATGGGACGAAAACGCCCTCTCATCAATAATACGTTGTTTTTGTATAGTGCTGATCGCGGCTGTAAAACCTTTCCACTTTGATCAAAAATTGTCGCATCGGTCAGGTTATTTTTCACCAATTTTAATGCTACAATTCGGTTATCGTAAGAGTCCAATTCGGGGCCCGAAAGGCTCATCATGTCAATTTCAATTCGCTCACGTGGTAAACGATATGTCAATGCATCTAAAAACTCATCAACATCATTCTCCACAAAATAAGCGGCATGAATCAAATTCACTCCCAAAATTCCCAAAGCCTCTTGCTGACGCTTATTACTCGTATCATGCATTTTAACATGCAATACAATTTCGTTGGGTGCCGCTCCTACCTTGGTTTGAAACTTCATTCCAACCCAGCCCTGTCCCTGATTGGTCTTATGATAGTTCAACGACTCAACAGTATTGGCAAAAGCGAATAACCGGCTTGTTTTGGCCTTTTCTGTAAGCGTTTCCTCTAAGGTTGCATATTCTTTATCCAACATTTGATGAAGTCGTTCTTCACAGACATAACGCGAACAGTCTCCATAAAAACTGTCACTGACCTTCATATCGTAAGCCGAATGTGTATAAGCTATGGTTCCCGAAGAACCTCCTGCTCGGAAAAAATTTGCTGCTACTTCCTGTCCAGCCCCAATTTCTGCAAAACAACCATAAATGTTCTCTTTCAAGTTAACTTTTAGGGCTTTTTCCTCTGTTGTAAGTCGTCTTTTTTCTGACATTTTAATCTTTCAAAAGTGATAAAATTACAAAATATTTATAGCTGAAAAACAGCTCAAACAAAAAGCTAAAATCTTTCTGCAAACAAGAAACATAAACAACTATTATTCAGTAAGTTAAACTCCTAGCGTCATTTATTTTTTTCCATACTGACGAAAAACATTGTTTATGTCCGTTTTGGTGTCACGGAAAAAAACGACTTTTGTTTTATGGCAAATTGGTTTTCTGACTTAAAAGTGATTGAAATATCATCTGTACTCGCCGGACCGGCAGTTGGAATGTTTTTCGCTGAGTTGGGAGCAAAAGTGATTAAAGTTGAAAACAAAAAGCAAAAAGGTGACGTAACCCGCTCTTGGAAACTCCCTTCTGAAGACCCCCAAGCTACAGTTTCGGCTTATTTCAGCTCCGTCAATTGGAACAAAGAGTACTTAATGATGGACTTCACCAATGAAGCTGATATGGAGCAATGCAGGGCTTTAATTGCTGAAGCTGATATCTTAATTTCTAATTTCAAGTTTGGAGATGCTAAAAAGTTTGGATTGGATTATGATTCCGTAAAAAGCATCAATTCAACAATTATTTATGGTAGTATTAGCGGATTTGGACCTTCATCCAGGCGTATTGCCTATGATTTAATTTTACAGGCAGAAAGTGGTTTTATGTCCATGAACGGTACGCCAGATTCTGGTCCTGTAAAGATGCCAGTAGCTTTTATTGATTTATTTGCAGCTCATCAGTTAAAAGAGGGCATTTTGGTTGCTTTAATCGCCCAATTGAAAGAGAAGCGTGCTTACCGGGTAGATGTTTCCTTATATGATGCTGCCTTGGCTTCATTGGCCAATCAAGCCTCCAATTGGTTGATGGGTAAAAAGATTCCTCAACGAATGGGAAGTAAACATCCAAACATTGCCCCGTACGGTGAGTTTTTTGAAACAGCTGATGGAGCTTTGGTTACTTTTGGAATTGGAAGTAACAAACACTTTGCTGGACTTTGTCATGAACTTGGCCTGAAAGGTTTGATTGAAAATCCGGACTATGAAAACAATTATCAAAGGGTTAAACACCGCGATAGTTTGGCGAAGTTGATTCAGGAAAAAGTACAAAAACGAGAAAGTACCGATTTAATTGAAAAACTAATTTCTCGCTATGTTCCCGCAGCAAAAATCAAGGATTTAAAAGAAGTTTTTGAGGCCGAATCTGCTAAAAAGCTAATTCTGGAAGAAGAGATTGAAAACGTTCCAACTCAACGCGTAAAAACTACCATTTTCTCTATTGAGCCTTAGCTTTCTTTTTTCGTAATTTCTTGATTCGATCGTCGATAAAACGAATCAACAATCTGGTGGACTTTTCATCCAACTTACGACCAAAAGATTTACTTTTTCCAAAGTGTTTAAATCCAATAGCATCAGTACCTACAGTCCAATATGCATTTTCAAAGTATTGTCCAAAGGAGGTTTCATTACGCTCCTGAGCACCAAACTCCTTAATGTTCTCGAAGAAGAAACGATGTGATTTTCCGTACGAAAAAATAGAACGTTTAACGTGCAATGCTTCCGTGTCAATTCTGATTAGCTCCTTACCAAACTTATACCATAACAAAGCCTTGAGTGTTTTGTACTCAAAATAGGCCCAAAAGCCAATAAAAACAATCAAATAAACCTTTTGATTACGGTAATCTTCCTCAGTCCAATCTTCTGGTGCATTGAGATTTTCTACACCCGTACTCAGAATATAAATGAGATAAAGTCCAACTAACGTAAAGCTGAGTACCCAGGCGGTTAATAAAATCTCACGAACTCGTTTTTTTATGGGATAGATGATAATGGTTGTATCATTCGGATGATCCTCGGTACTAATTCGGTCTCCAATCCACTTCGCCATTGATATACTATTTCAATTGATAGAGTTGGTAATTGTCATATTTGACAATACAAACACGTTTATTTTCTCTTCCTGATCCTGCCTCAAGCGCCTCAAACTGAAAATCATTTTGGATCAAATCCATCTGGTGATTTTCGATTTGTTGATCGAAGTTAACACCGTACAAATGCAAAGCACTCATAAAGTACATTCCAACGTCAAATCCCTGTACAGAATATACATTAGGGTCAAGACCGTATTGGTGGCGATAAGCTCTAATAAATTCAATTCCTTTATCCGAATTATAATCCACATAACGATAAGAAGAATAATGCTGATACATTCTGTTACGATGTAAGATATCCAAGTCGTTAAACTTATTCCAATCCTCAAATCCAAAAGCAACAACCTTTAACCCTTTAGCGTAAGGATTTAGGTTCATCACCTTATTCATACGATTCATAGCTCCAGAAACAAACTTAATATCATCCGAAGGAACAATGACAATGTTTACGGTATCTTTCTTGATATACGTATTCATTTCTCTTCCTCCAGAACTTCCTAGACCAATCTCAACAATCTTTTTATTGTAAGCATTTTCTTTACCCGCTATCTTTTCATTAAATCGATCCCGAGCACGATTATACAAAGCTTTATCAGACTCGTTATAAGGTTCCAGAATGATAATATTACAATGTGATTTATGCTCTACCAAATAATCAACCGTTCCGTCAATTAAAGTCATGTTAGAAGCTACACTGTTATAGACATATGGATTTTTATGTAGAACCTTTGTCTTGGATTTAAACGGCAAAACAATACGAATACCTTTTTGCTGACAAACAGCAGTTGCATATTTCATTGTATGATCGAAAAGTGGTCCAACCACCAAATCCATTTCGTTAAATTCTGACTTTTTAAAGAAAGAAGAAATAGTGTTAGTATCTCCTTTAGTATCGTAAACGTGGAGGTTAACATTAAAACCAGCTTTACTCAAAGAGTCAGCGGCAAACTTAAATCCCTGATAAAAATCGTAGGCAATTTTAGTTGTTCCATACATTTCCCTAATCTGTCCTAACTTGAGTGTTTTGGACATCTCAACATCGTTCTTATCAAAGAAAAAAGGCAGTAATAAAGCTACATTATACTCATCCTTTTTGATTCCGGGCATTTGCATTACAATGGTAGAATCCTCGGCAAGTTTATTGATGTCTTTTTGAATAACATCATAATTCACTCGCTTTAAAGGAATTTTAAGAACATCACCTTTTTTAACCTTGTTGTTTTTTAAGCCATTAACCTGCTTAATGGTATCCATATCTACCATATAGCGCTTAGAGATGGAATACAAGGTTTCATGGGATAAAACAACATGTTTTACTAAAGAATCTTCAAAAGAAATTTCATATTCAACCGTTTCATCAATGTAAGGATCAGAAGGAATATATTCTCCAGCCCCTCCTCCATCTGCAGATGGAACTTTTATTTCCTGACCAATTGAAATTCCTTCACCAATTCCCGGATTTAAACTTTTGATATCCGAAACAGAACATTTGTACTTTCTTGAAATTCCGTATAAGGTTTCTCCTTCTTGTACAACATGCACCGAGCTTGGAGTTTGAGTTGCTGTCTCAACTCCTCCCGGAACTGGTACATAAACCTTTTGTCCTATTTGAAGATCATTTGTTAGGCCCTCATTGTTTGCTAAAATATCTTGAACGGAAACTTTATAAAGAGCGTGAATTCCGT
>JAKSBJ010000167.1 GCA_022361195.1 Flavobacteriales bacterium | reverse complement strand
CCTAAAGGGTCTATTTTCAGAATAATGACTCCCGATAATGAAACGTAGTTTTTGCCCGATTCGTAAATGAAGTTCAGGATTAAATTTTTGGAGAATTTCCCATTTAGCGGATAGTTTCCGTTCACCTTGTTGATGCCTTCTCCGTAAATATTCATTCCTCTCACTTTGTTGATGACAACGGTATCTTCTAAATAAACCTCCTTCTTTTCATCTAAATACCATGACGCTTTCCAATGACCGATTATATCAGGATATCCGGATTCTTTTCTTTTTAACATCGAACGAAGATTTTTTCCGTAGAGTGTTAAGAATGCAGCAAGGAGTGTTGCCAGTGCACCAATTATTCCAGAAATGATATTTGAGTCCATGTTAAAAGCTTGCTTTTAAAAGACATTTTAGCTATCGCGATAAGTTTGAAATTTTCAAAATCCCAGACCCAAAGCCATTTAATACAGCTTACTAGCAATAAAACAAAACGATTCTTTTGGGTTAATGTTTGCTTCTAAAATTAGCAAAAAATCTAACCTTTCATTTTACGGTACAGGAAGATGATTAGAATAATTTGCGCAAAAAAGGCGATAACCAATCCTATTTGTATTTTACATAGAACCCAGCCAGTAACTAGCGAATAACCAATAAATAAAACGGCCAAAAATCCAATTACACTCGAAACCTCAATGAGTTTTTGGTGGGGTTCTATTTTGGATGTGAGTGAAATCGCCGAAAAGGCAAGAACAAACATATAGTTGATAAAAATGATTGCTCCCGGCCAATGACTCAAGGCGTTTTCTGTTCCACCTAAATATCGACCACATTCAGTCCAGGGAAGGAGGCAGGAAACAATTCCAAGTGCTGATGTGATGATGAGGGCTTTCATTTTAAATAATCACTTATCTCCCTTAAACTCTTAATTTCCTTTTCTCTTGTGTTATCAGATTTTCGATTTATCCTCAAGTATTTCCAACCCATTTGTTGAGCTCCCTGAACATCTGACTTGAATGAATCGCCAACCATTAGAATTTCATTTTTAGAAAAGCCACTGTGTTCTTCAACAAGCTTGAAAATAGTAGGGTTGGGTTTTTGAAAACCGACATCGCAGGAATAGATAAGTTGACTAAAGTAGCGGTCCAATTTCAATTGTGTTACTGCACCTTTGTAGGGAGAAGCCAGATTGGAAATGAGATACAGTTGGTGGTCTTTTTTCAATTCTTCCAGAACTTCGATTGTCTCTTCAAATACATCAATGGAGGCCAATTCATCTTCTAGAATTTGAATGTTTTGGTCGTAGTGATTTTTAAAGTCAGGAGATAACTGGTGAAAGACATCTTCGACTTCATTTTCCATGAGTAAACTGGTGAAATCAGTCAAACTGAGTCCAAAACCATCTTTTGAATCTCGGTAAATCTTTGCAAAGAAATGTTGATTGTTATGGATTTTAACAAGGGTATTGTAGAGATCAAAAACGATGACTTTTATTTGCATGCTAGATTAAATTTACGCAAAAATTCATCGTTCAAATAATAAGCCTGTTGGTGTAATTCCTTTCCAAAGCTTAGCCGGAACTACCCCTTTGTGGAACTTTTGATCGTCGAATAGATGTAATGTGCACCAGTAGCCCATGCTTTTGATTTAGAAGGAAAGGTAATGAGAAGTTATAACTCTTGTCCTTTTTGCTTGACTTTGCTCCGCTGAAGCTATGCGAAAGCGCGTCAAAAAGAACGAAAAAATCAGTGCCTCCGCTAAAGCTTCTGCGACACGAGGAAGGCTCACGATCGTTTTCTAAAATTCTCAACTTGAAATCGGACGCCCTTAATAGTCTCACTACGTTCGACTCGAGCGGGCTCTTTTCCTCTTTCTTCGCTGGAATTTTTACGAAAGCCTCTCGCCTTGCCGTCGGCAAGCCTTTGGCGGCCGATGGATAGCCAAGGTTGGCTATTGGGTTTGAATTTTTATTTCTGAGAAGGATACATTATTAAGATGGGAGGTGAAGGAAGTTTTTGTTTGAGTTGAAGGAAAGGTAATGATTAGATGTAACTCTTGTCCTTTTTGCTTGACTTTGCTGCGCTGAAGACTTTATTAAACTAATAATTTAGTTTATTAATCAAAAATCCGTCCGTAATAATCCAAATCAACCAACTCTCCTTTGGTGGTTTTATAATCACGTCGCACGGTTCCTTCCAGTTTAAACCCTAATTGTTG
>JAKSBJ010000337.1 GCA_022361195.1 Flavobacteriales bacterium | reverse complement strand
TCATTCTCCGCCAGAAAAACGCTTCGTCATTTGACGAAGCGTTTTTTGTTTCCGATAGCTGGATCGAATTCATTCGTAATCCGGAAAGAGGAAACAAAAAACAAGCTCTTTATAAAAGAGCGTTTTTCTGCTAGGTCCTCCCCAAACGGGAACACAGAGGAAAACGCTAGGTTTTTATTCCTTTTTCTAAGGAGAATAGATATAAACATCTACTCAATAATTAGACGAGTCTTAAAGGATTAATTTGTAGATTAGAATTTCTAATATTACCCCCGATGATTTATAACAAAGAAATATCAGGTTTTTGTAAGCTCCGCATATAGGATTTGATACAAGAGTGTGCAGAAGTGATAATGTTCCTCTCAGAATTGAACGAAGAAAATAATCGCATCAATAACTTTCATTAACAAAATCCAAAAAAATCTGGCAAATTTTAGGGATTGAAGCTATGCTCTAGAATCCTGAAACAACTAATTATATGGAGTTCCTACTAGAAGAAAAAGGATACATCTTGTTTAATATGATTAAACAAAGTTGAGCAGAAATAAGTATATGTTTCGAGTATAAGAATCAAAATAGAATGGACATAATTACTATTGTAGGGTTTAGTTTTTTTGGAATTGCATGTTTTTTGTCAATATCCTACTTTATCAGAAATTCGTTTAAAGATGATGGTTATTTGTTTTTATATTTTATTCTGTTTTTGCTTTCTTACGAACTTTTCTATAAAACACTGATACATAGTAAGATTATTTACAGTTTTCCCTCGCTATATATTAGTGGGAGATTCTTCAATTTAATGGTATATCCTATTTTATTGTTCTTCATGTATTCTATTACCAAGCCTAATTTTAAATTGAAAACAAGGCATTGGATGATCGTACTAATCACTTTCTTTTTTATATCATTTAACTATTTCCCATCTCTAAATCTAAGTATCAGCCAAAAGCTGAAAAATTTGGATCTCTTCTATGCTGATACAAGACCAGGACCGTACAATTATTGGGGAAACTGGCAAACATTTTTTAAAGGGGTAATAGTTCCACTTATATTCGTACTACTAACAATCTATGAGTTTTTTCACTTTAAGAAGAAAAATAAAAATGCTCAAAAAAATGCACTCCTTAGCATACTGCTTATAGTTATTTTACTTTTCTTCTTCTTTAATTTGGCATCTAATTTGATTTATGAAGAAATGGAAGCTTTATCTGGCTGGTCAATGATTGAGTGGCCTGTGGATATTGTTTTTCTCTCTATAGTTCTTGCTCTACTTTCGGTTATAAGTTTGTCTGTAAATAGCGGAGCAAGCTTTCTTCCTCCTGCCAAATATGTTTCAAGTTCTCTTCATGAGGAAAATTATGACGCCGTCATTTCTCAAATTTCCGAAATTATTGTTGAGAAGGAGCTATATAAGGAATCCGACTTTAGTTTAAAGCGCTTAGCCGAAGAAGCTAACTCTAATACACGATATCTATCACAAGCAATAAATCACAAACTAGGAATGCGATTTAGCGACTATGTTAATGAATTTAGAATCAAAGAAGCCAAACGGCAGCTTCTATTACCAGACAATAGGAATTTAACAATTGAAGCTATTGGAAAAAACTGTGGATTTCAATCCAAATCTACTTTTTTTAGAATATTCAAAAAAGTTACAAATTTGACACCAAAACAATTTATCGCCGAACAAAAAAAAAGTGGTTCTAATTTATGAATTGGTACTTGCTGGATTGCTTTAATTTGCGTACAAATTGGGGGAACCACTACATTTGACATGAAATTTTAATACAATCTGTCAAAACAAATAAAAATGATTTTCTCAAGCTTTAAATGGCTATTTATACTTAGCATATTTTCTGCATCAGCAAATAGTCACGCATTCAAAGAAGAAAATAAAACACAGCATGTTTTCTATTACTCAACTGTTGAGTTTGTAGAAACACCTTTATCTAAAATCAAAGGTAGTGTTCCATTGAGTAAACTAGATGCAATGAATAGAAATCATTATCGATTCGTCTATAATGATAAAAACCAATTATTATCAATTTCCTTTTTTAATGGAGAAACGCCAAAAAAGCCGAATCATACTGCCAATTTGTTTACGCTTTCGCATAGAATGGAGTTTGAGTATGACGATCAAATAGAAACGGTAGAATTCTACAATAACAAAGGAGATGCTACAAAGGTTTTAGGTAACTGTTCCAAATTCATTTATACGCATGATGATTTGGGGTTTAGGAACAGTTTATATTTCTTAGACCAAGAAGGTCAAAGGGTTGTGAATAGTTGGGGGATATATGTTTATGAATGGGAATATCTTGACGACGGAAGCGTAATAGAAGAACGATATGATGACCTCAACAATAAGGTAGCCATTCGTCCAGGGTTTGAATTTTATCGATTGCGGCTTTGCTTCAATCCATCTGGCCATATTGCACTTATGCAAAATATTGATGAAAATGGGAATCTGATAGAGAACAACTCTGGGGCATCACAAGATCAAATCACTACAAACGCTATGGGGCATTTTATTGAATGGAATGTTTTAAACAATGACCATCAGCTTGAAAAAGGAAATGGTCCTGATGTTGCAATCGGTCGACAAACCTTCAACACTTATGGATATGAGACATCATTAGAGCATCTGGATGAAAACGAACAAAATATAGCAAGTAATTATGGTGTTTGTAAAAGTGTAACATTTTTTGATCAGTTTGGAAATATAAAAGAACGGGCATTTTATAACGAATCTGGATCGCCTGATTTACATATAAATGCTAAGTACCATAAATTAATCATTGAATGGGATCGTAGAGGTAACAGACGGACGTCTCTAAAGTACTATAATATAGAGGATAAGCCTTGCGAACACTCGGATAGGGGTTATCATGAAGTTCGGTACGAGTATGATGTAAATGGCAGGTTAAGTAAAATAAGCTATCTATCAAAAGATGGAAAACTGATCAATCGAAAAGATAATGGTCGTGCTTACTCCGTCTTATTCTATGATGAGGGCAGTAAACCTATTGTACGACATTACGATAAATCAAAGAAAGAATTAAAACAATGAATAATGAAAATGTTTTGATTTACTTGAGCTTTTTTAGACATGGCCCTGATTATGTCTAAGAAATAGTACTTTTTTATTGATCAATTTTTTCTCGCAATTCAAAACTTCATGAAAAAATCAATTGGTGCTTTGTACATCTTATCCCTATTCTTATTAACCTGTGCTTCATCTAAAACATCAAGACCTGAACTATTCACAATTGAATACAAAGACCCTGTAATTGAAGGGAGGAAACATATTGATAGTCTTAGAACGTATGGTGTAAATGAAATTATAGGATATTACCTAGGTTGTCGTGACTGCATACCTGGCAATCATCTATCTTATTATGTGTTTTGGCACTTCAATGACATTTGGTTTGCTACTAAATTTACTAAAACAAATAGATATAAAACTATAAACGGATATGGACCCAATTCAAAAATTGACTCTACATTCATCAATACTCTTTCTAACAATAAACTTAACAAATCTAATATTATAATGTCCGGATATAGTTATGAAGAAGTGAAAATTCTTGTTCAAAATAAAGAACTGAACTATGTCCTTAAATATGATGAAAAAAAAGACAACAAACACAACGAAAAAGTAAAGTTTACAGACGCCATGTACGCTTTAATTGCAATCATTCCTAACGAAGAATGGATTGCAATTGACTACTGACCAGTCAATGTTAAATTAATAATATGAATTGAAGGTATTACTATGTCATTTTTAATGGAATTAAACGAAATGAGGGTCACTAAAAACTATATAAAAAATATTCAATCGAGTCCGATTGCTGAATTTGGACCAAGTAGATTGATGGTTTCCTCATTAAATACCTTTTACAGAAAACAAAATGCTTCTCCATTTTCAGTAAAAGTTGTAACCAAAGGTGTTGAAGATTACTGGCTATTAGGTAAAAACTATTCAGTACGAGAAGGTGAGTTTCTCATTGTCAATGAAAAAGACCCCGTTACGGTTAATGTTGAATCAAAAGAACAGACTAAAGGCGTATGTTTTTACCCTCCTTTTGATTTGATACAGGGTACATTAGAACGTATGACATTGAATACTGATCAGATTTTAGAGAGAAAAACAACACCTCATCACACCATTTTTACTCATAAGGTTAACAGGCTTAACAGCAGCTTGACAGGAAAGTTTTTGGCGTCCATACTTCAAAATTTGAATCATGAAACTGCTTTAACCGATACTGAATCACTCAATCTCTATTTGCGGCTTGCTGAAGTACTAGTCAAAGATCAGTTAATCATTAATGATCAATTGAGATGTTTAAAATCAAAGCGTAAAACGGCTCAAGAAGAACTTTACAGAAGACTTTCAGTCGTCAAAGATTTTATTCACGATAATTATACAGAGAAATTGGAAATTGAACAGCTTGCTAATTTAAGTTGTCTTTCTAAATTTCACTTTCTAAGAAGTTTTAAAGATCTTTATGGTTTATCGCCTTACCAATATGCAATTCGTCTAAAGCTTGAAAAAGCTGACACCTACCATATGCAAGGGTATTCCTATGTTCAAATCAATGAACTGGTTGGCTTTTCTGACCCAAAAAACCTGAAAAGAGCCCTTCAAAAAAGAAAGAGGATTAAAGTTTAGCAATTTTTACCTCACTTCGTTTTGGGGATCACATCTAGCTTTGTTAAAAAATACCTCAATGAAATATTTTTTCTTACTGGCGGGCTTTTTAATCATGTCACAATTGAATGCACAGCTCCACACCTTCATCTTGCCCTAGTCGAGGCGTTCAGGTTGGCGTTACTCAAATTGAAATTAAGTATCACAGTCTACCTGTTTGTGGAAGAGATGTTTGGTATAATAAATGTTCTAGAATTATGCATAAATTTTTACTCATTATCATTTCAAGTTTTCAGTTTCACCTGGCTGTTAGGGCAGATGAAGAAGCCTATTCCATGGATGAGTTGTTTTTAAACTCAAACCTTATTGCCCATGTGAAAATAATCAGTCATACCGATCAAAATTTTAGGGTACGGGTGAGAGAAGTACTTCATCACCATAAATCAGGCATTACAGAAGGAGGTTACCTTAAAATTATTAACGATTTTAATGTTACCTGCCCAGCTGCTTTCCCTATCGAATTGGCCGAACAAAAAAGAGAAGCTTTGGCTTTTCTGTCTTACCACAATGGAAATTGGCACCTTAACAGAGGTGAGATTGCCTTCTTTAAGGGAGCAAATGTGCGCGTAGCACTGGAAAAGGAAGGTTGCCATTACAATGGGACTATAAACAATTGGAAAGAAGATTTAAGTGATTATTTTGAACATTTTCAATACAATGCTGAAGGAAGAATTATTTCAAAATACGATTCGACACAAATTGAAGGCAAGATCTTTTCTCCGTTAGTTCAGTTACAATATTACTGGCTTTATGGAAATCTGTCATTAGAAGCGATTCCAAAGCTTGAGTTTGAGCTGAAAGTACAAATAGCTAATTATTCAGATGCTGATGAGGAAGGACCTGTTGAAGATGAGAAGATTTATACTTTTGTAGATACATTTCCAATTCAACCAGATAGTTTAGTATTAAAAATGATGAATGACTTAGTAACCTTTACACTAAAAAGGTATCCTGAGCTTCAACAATCACTTTATGCCAATACTTACTATTCCCTAATTTTTGAAAAGGATGGACGTATTTCTGACGTGAAAATTTTACGTTCAGTTTCTCCAAAAATTGACGAATCGATTAAAGCATATTTTCAACTTTATCCTCAATGGGAACCTGCCATATTAAATAATCGATTTGTTAAATGCAGGCAAAATTTTCCTTTCAGACTTAATGTTGACTGATGAAATGACTTTTCTTTTTAGTATTTAATCTTAATGATACTTCTGTCAGTCGTGAAATACGACAATTTACATCCAAAAATCAAATCATGATTGACGTATAAGGTTATTGCATAGCCATATTCTGAGTCTCAATTTACTCCAACAGGATCATTGAAATTACTCCCGTATTCATTATTGATGAAGTTAGCAATTATTACCCCCCTTCCTGTACCCAATAAGGCTTAGTTTTGCCACGCTATTAACTAAATACCTTATAATAATGAAGGTCAATCATTTTTTTCTACTTATTTGTTTTTGTCTGATCGCTACCTCCGTATTCGGTCAGCGTCTAAAACCCAACTATGTTTCCGTTTCCTATTTAGGAGAAATGATCACTCATCCGGGATTAAATATCTCAGCACATTATCGAATTAAATCCTGGGATAAAAAAAGAGTCAAAAAAAACGATACTCAGATTAAAAAGGACCGTTCAATCAATTTATCTCCGTCACTAAAATTTTTTTATCATAAACGCTATCAAAATGGGTTGTCATCAGCTATTAACCTGAATTACCATTCACTCCGCAATGGAAAATGGACCTTTGGTACTGGCATTGGAGTTGGTTATTTAAGAACATTTATCCCAAACACTTTTGTTTACAATGAAAACGGAACATTTGAAAAAAAAATATCAGGCCATAATTATGTTTCCAGCAATATTTTTCTGAGTTGGGGACGTAAAATAAATTCACTCTCCAACAATCCAATGGAAGTTTATATTAAACCGCAATATTGGATCGCCTTTCCAAATTTCCCAAATACGGTTTCTTATTTCATGTTTGAAGTTGGACTAACTATTGACCTTAAAAAATCTAAAAAATGAAAATTGCCTTAATCACTCTAATCGCATTAACTTTTCTGAGCTGCGAAAAATTTGAGACATCTGCTAATACTGATGCTTTTTATCATGTTTCATCTGCCGGTTTTGAACTTCCGGTTTGGATAAAAGGTAATACGGCTTCCAATAAATTTGTTGTGTTCATCAATGGTGGGCCAGGTCTTACCTCAATTGATATAGCCAGTGCTGATATGCTCGGTTGGGGCGAGAGTTTGGAAAAGGAATTTGCCATGGTTTATTATGATCAGCGTGGGACTGGAAACGCTCAAGGGGCTATACCTGATGAATCCATCACCATTGAGCAATACCTGGACGATTTGGAAGCCGTTATTTCCAGTGTTCTACATCACTACCCCTCAGCAAAAATTTTTCTAATGGGACATAGTTTTGGTGGTTTTATTGGACAAAGTTTTTTACTTGATAGCAATCGTCAGGCCATGATTCAAGGTTGGATTAACATCAATGGGAGTACTATTGTGGACTCGGATAAAGAATGGCAGTTCCGATTACAATTTCTGACAGAATTAGCGGAGGAAAAAATGAGCGAGGATTCGGAGAAATGGGGCAAGGCACTGGAGTGGGTTGAAAACAATGATCCCATCACAACCACGCAACAAAAAGAGGAATGGCGTGGTTTTATTGGTCATGCAGGTGATGGAGTCATTCCAGAAGAAAACACGAACCTCTCCGGAAAAGGCTTACTGAGTATTGTTTTTTCATCTTCTTATAATATTTTTCCAGCCTACCTTTCATCAAACGGCACTAAAGTAGGTGAATTATTATTTGAAAACATCAAAGGAACTGATTTGCTACCAGAACTATACAATATCAAATTGCCAAGTCTAATGCTGTGGGGAAAATATGATGATATTATCCCTCCTCAACTTGGAAGTACTGCTTTTGATGCCCTAGGTACCAATCTTGATGAAAAGGAATTCGTTCTGTTTGAAAAATCAGGGCATCAACCCTTTTTAAATGAAATTGAACTGTTTGAATCGACTGTTATTAAATTCGTCAACGAGCACTAACAAAAATATCAGACCGATTGTTTTATACAATTGAGATCAATACCGATTTGGGGCTTTGATCCTAGAAAACAGATTGAGGTATCATTAATTAACAGATTTAAAGATGTGGGATACAAATACTATTTGGTTTGAAGTTGCAATTGTAAATACCGCTTTTGCTCTAGGGTAATTAAATAAATAACAATTCATTTAGATGAAAATAGATAGTATTATAAGAATTGAATGTAAACTAAGTATAATTGGTGCTATTGGATTATTAGTTTGGTGGTTCTTAATGCCAATTTTTCTCCCGGTTGCTGATGCACTTGATAATTTTCAAAACTTGATACTTGACGATAATTGGATACCAATAAACACCATTGGCTTGATATCCATATTATTGGTGACTATAGGTTTTCCTGGTTTTTATTTAAAAAACTACTTAAACTTCAAAACATTAGGATTTTACGGACTGATAACTGCTTCAATTGGACTTATTCTCTTCACAAGCATTCAATATTATGAAACTCTACTGTGGCCAGCTGCCGTAAAAATAAATCCAGATCTACTCCAAGTTAAAGGAGCCTTAGTAAGTGGTGATACAAGGGTTGTGGTCGGATTGGTTGCTTCTGGTATTTTTCTGGGAATTGGATATATCCTATTTGGCATTTCTGCACTACAAACAAATACTTATCCCAAAATCCCACTATGGATTCTAATTGTAGGAGCAGTAGTATTTGGAAACGGCATAGCATTTCCAATTAGGACAGTTGGGTTACTATTATTTTGCATTGGAACTATATGGTTGGCCATAAGGTTACTTAAGGACGAAAAAATTAAAGTACATAACAAAACCTAAACTGCATTAAAACGCAGTTTAACCAAATCGTTGTAATTAATTACAATAATTATTAAAATCTATAATCTAAATGAGCCTTACTCGCTTTATCAGAAATATTCTTTGGGCTTCACCATTATATTTATTGGCGATTATTCCATTTATTTTCATAGCACATTATGTAGATATTAAAATTGACTATTACCAGGTTTTACTAGGTGTGTTAGGTTGGTGGATCGCTTTAATAGTAAGGATTCCAGTAATTCTTTTGATAAAAAAGAAAAACATTAACCTTAAACTATCAAGAAAAATAACAATCGGTTTATCCGGTCCATCAGAAGAAATTACAAGATTACTTCTTCTTTCAATAATTGGACTTAATTCTCCAAATGCTTACTCCGTCGGGCTAGGCTGGGCAATGATTGAAATTATCTACGGTTTAGTCCAAATAATTGGATTAGGATTACTTGATAAGAAATCTGACCCTAAAGCAGAAGAAGCCAAAACAATTATGAAACAAATGGGAATGGACAAGACTTTGGAGCCTTCTACTCCTTTTTGGGGTGCCTTAGAAAGAGTGTCGGCAAGTGCTCTCCATATTGGATTTGGTCTTCTATTAATAATCAGTCCATATTTGATTATTGCTACTATTCCATTACATAGTTTTATTAATTTCTTTGTAGTTAAAATGAATGAAAAGTCAATACGAAATTCACAGCTAGGTTTGTTATTAATTGGTTTTGTTGTTTTAATAATAGGCCTTGTCTTAGTATAAAAGATGAAAACAAACTACTTACAACAAAACCTAAACTGTATTAAAACGCAGTTTAGCCAAATCGTTATTCTTTTCTAACTTACTTAAACACCTCAGCCAAAGCTAGCGAGTTACTTAAACGAAAAGCGGTTTTCTTTCTAAACTTTTATGCTGAGTTCACCGAAGCACACACCCAAACTCAAACTGAATCCCAATTTCTTCCAGTTGTCCCAAAGACCTTAACCAACAATCTATCTCTACCATTCTAAATTCAATACTCCTTGTCCCATAAATTAGATTTGTTAATCCATTCCACTAAATTTGCCCTTTCATTCAAGGTTGAACTTAAGAAGAAGTAGCAATGAACAATGTGCTGATAATAGGTGTCTCTCAGGCTATTTTCTTGTCCGTTTTCTTATTAAGCAAGAAGGAAAATAAAATTGCTAATAGATTGTTAGCGGTAATGCTATTTTTAATTGGGTTTTCACTTTTACTCAATTATTTGTACTCGACTGGTCAAATTCAGAATTTTCCCCATTTAATAGGTCTCGACACCGCATTTCCATTCCTCTATGGTCCACTTCTTTACTTTTATGCAAGAATCTTAGTCTCTCCATTTTTTAGGCTTCGGTCAAAGGATTTGTTGCATCTTATTCCTTTTGCTGGGTATTTTATCTATGTACTTTTTAATTTCTACATGGAGGACTCACAATACAAATTAGATTTCTTAACGGCCATGCGGAATTTTGAAGTGCCAACTGATATTGTATTGTTCAATATATTTAAGACCATTCAAGCTTTTTTCTATTTGTTTTTTACGCTGAAGTTGATTGGAATTCATCAAAAAGGAATTGAAAATCGTTTTTCAACCAAGTATCGAAACAATTTGAATTGGTTGAAAATGCTTACTTACAGTCTTTTGGGTATCTATTTTATTAAGCTTATCGGCATTGCTTTACCTTTTTTGATTGAAAGTATCTCCTCTGGAGAAATTGAAGTTTTAACAGATTTATTCATTGTTCTATTCGTTTATCTAATTGCTTTTGGTGCGATTAGGCAGCCTTCAATTTTTGCAAGATGGGAGGTGTCTGAAAAAGAGGAAAAGAATGATGAAATTGTTGAACAGTCATCTGACTCTTCCGAAATTCAAAAGTACAGCGCATCGACATTGTCAGAAGGAAAAAGTCAGGAAATTCTGGTCGGTTTATTACAGTTAATGACAGAAGAAAAAGTGTATTTAGACAATGCATTAACCATAAAGGATTTGTCAGATAGGCTGGGCGTCAAATCAAAATATTTATCTCAGGTGATTAATGAACAAGTTGGTAAGAACTTTTTCAATTTTGTCAATGATTATCGGGTAGACGAGGTGAAGAGGAGGTTGCGTGATGAAAATTATAAGCACCTTTCCATTTTGGGAATTGCCTTAGAATGTGGTTTTAATTCCAAATCCTCATTCAATAATGTTTTTAAGCGCAAAACGGGTTTAACACCTACTCAATATATGTCTAACAGCTCTTCTTAAACAAAGTCTAAGACTCTCTATTCATATTAAAACCGATAACGTCCCCCAAGGGTTAAATGAAAAGGAGATCCCATGTAGCTATTGAATTTTTCTGTAAAAGGAACCTTCAGTTCCAGATGTATATCCACTTTTTTCTTTAAGGTAAATCCTGTTTCAATTCCAAATTGAAATGCTCCGCCAAGTCCTTTATACCAACCATCTTTTACATCAGAAAAATAGGTGTCTTTGAAGTAATCCGAATGCTTTAAATGATTGAGATAAACATGCTCAAACTCGATCGATGTAGCGACAAAAGACTTTGGTCCATAAAAACCAATTGCCAATTCATCTCCCACAGCTAGTTTTTTTGAGTCAAAATTGATGCTCTGAGCACTTCCGTACGAAAAGTTTAGACTATTGATGATTTTAAATTTATTCCATTCATAAATAGAGATAATGCCTCCTAGTTTTATCTCTGAATCCTTAGGGCCAGGAGTGAAAAGCGAAGAGCTTATCTCACTAAAAACGATTATTTCCCGATTAAATACAGAGTCAGCAAGGTAACGTTGATAACCAACAGTGAGTAAAGTTGAAGGATTGATTCCTAAGTGACCGTAAACAGCATTTTTGGTAGAATTTTCCCTTAGGGTGGTTTGTGCATCGAGTGATGCACTTGTGAGTAAGGTAAAAAGAAGTATTAAACCCTTTTTCATGATGATAGGTATTGAAAGGTTATTGTAAAAAGTTTCTAACGATAGTGCTGATTTCCAAAGGCTTTTCCCATGGCCCGGTATGTCCGGTATTTTGCACAGTAATAAGTTCTGATGATGGATAATGTTGTTGCTGGAGTTCGAGATACTCAGGAAGCTCATCTATGGTTAATTGCCCACCAATGAACAAAGCATTTCCTTTGAAGTGATTTAGATTGGAAGTAATGTCGTAATCTTCCGAATTAAAAAAATCCAAATTTTCAGTACTAACGACACTGCCCACTCGCCATAAAGGACAGTCTCTACTTTGATGAAATTCCGGTTGCCCTTTAAAAGCCCCTAATAGCATTTGATAATCACCTCTTTCATGTGAATCGGATGTTAAATGATCATGAGATAGCAGGTAATCTTCCAACCATTCGTTCCCGACTTGTCCAAAAACAGAAGTTGTATTTTCTTTAAAGTAATCAACCACTTCTTTGGAAAAGGGACCAGGTTCGTAGAAAACGACGTCTTTTATCGATTCCGGATATTTATTGATATATCCAGTTGCTAAAATTCCTCCAAAAGACCATCCAAAGAGATAAACCTGTTCTTCTAATATTCCGGTTTCATCCAGCTTTTTTTGTTTGTAATAATCAATGATTGAATGTAAATCTTCTATGTAAAGATCAAAATCAATTTCGCCCTTATCAAAGCGTGGAGAAAGACCACTTCCTCTTTGGTCAAAGAATACACAGTAGTATTCATCTTGTAATTGACTCAAACCTCCATTTTGGATTTCTCTTTCATCCGGATATTTTGAAGCATTTTCTTGTCCAAATTGACTAATGAATGGTCTATAGTCAATTCCAGGTCCACCATGAAGAAATATCAGAATAGGGTTATTAATGTTTCCAAGAGCTTCCGCATGAAATTTTGTTCCATTTACATAAATGTAAGGTAGGAGTGGATCATCTGTCACCGTTTTTGGAACCAAATTACCTGGGGTGTCACCATCTAATTTTTTACAGCTTAGCGTAAAAAAAAGAGGGATGAAAAAAAGAAAGTACTTCATGCGTTTTATTTTTTGCGGTAAAAGTATAGTCCAACAAAATGTTAATCGTCCTAATTCAGGAAGTCGTACTCATTGGTTAAAGGAATACCAGTAGATTGTTTGGAGCAGGGGAATCCTATTCACTGTTTTCGGGCAATTTTTTAGATAGAAGTATGTTTAAACCAGATCGAATCGAAATAAAGAAAACAAGGAGGCGTTAATTAAATCAATGAAAAGAAATAAGCTAATAAAAGTTGCCTTAGCAGTATCTATGATAGCAATTGTTGGAGCAATGGTTTATTTTTCTCTCCAATCTAATCCCCCAAAAGAAGAAGTTTATTTATCGGATAATATTGTAGATTGGAAAAGTCAGTTTGTCACAACTGATGATAGTAAATGGAATGTGAGAGGTGATAAAATATTTTTCTTTGATTCAACTGCTTCTATTGGAAGACTTACATTATTCACGGATGAGATTCCTACGGAAGGAAAGAAACCGAATAGACTAACTGCTTCAGTATTGGTTAGTGGAGATTTTGATAAAGAACTTAAAGATATTTTTTATGGTTTTGAATTGGGGAATAAAGGCGCTTTAAATCAGAATAAGATAATTTTTGGAGTGAATGGTCTGGGTCAATTTATAGCCTTAGATGGAGATGGAAAAGAGTTAAAAAAAGTAGCTTTTAATCCGAATTGTGATATGAATAAAGACCGCACGGGTCTATATACTAAAGAAGTAAGCTTGACATTTACCCTTATGGGAAATCCTCATGGATAAATACTGTTTTATGGAATCCATAATGAAGAGGATAGTGAGGGATACCAATATGAAAATTTCATAAACCTAATTCCAAACTCTGTATTTTCCGATGAGACCAGAGAATTGTCTTTAGTAGCATTTAACCCTATAAAAGACGGGAAAGTTTGGTTTAAAGACTTAAAAGTGCAAAATGACTGGACTCCAAAAGATTAATACAAAGTATCTTTCATCTTTGCCCTATTGAGTCGTTCTGCTTATTCTATATTATCCCAAAGGTGATATTAGGTTCTATAAAAATTAAATCCGTTTAGTATCATGTGAAAAAGACCATTTTCAATTGGAGTAGGTGGCTGGTCAATCGTAAATTCTTTCGATCTTATGAATAATTTGTCTCCATCTATTCTAACTTTTCCCTTGATGGAATTACTGAATATGCCTTTTTTTGAATAATGTCCCTTACCTTTTGAAGGTATGGTTAAGATACGAGTGGTATGTGACCAACCATTAGATTCGACCGAAGTCCATGTTCCTACATAAATTGTAGAAGGTTTTTGTTTTGAGCAGGCCTGTAAAAGGAAAACAGAGAGTAGTATAAATAGTACATTTTTCATAGTCTAAATGTAATGCTCAATTCTTCGTGATTAGAATTGGATTGCGCAGTTGAATTCTCGTTTTTGCGGAAAATGCAAATTTTCAAACAAAAAAAATCCCAAACCAATAAGGGTAATCAATTTTCTCTTCGTCTAAAGAACAGATGAAGGCTCCAATGGAACTTGCTTTTAGAAGCTATGGAAGATTTAAAGCTGGTTCCGTCTTCTTGCAGTATTTCTTCTGCATGCCATAGCAGTATTTACTAATTTAATTTGATTAAAATGAAGAAAGCATTGTTAGTTTTTGCTGCAGGTGTATTGATATTTACTGGAGCAAGTTGTAAGAAGTCAAATCGTGTTAATTATGGAAACTTTAAGGTGATCAACGATACTACCGTAACCATGAATGGAGTAATTAATGGTAGAACCGAGGATCGGTTTGATAAACTCATCAGTGATCATCCCAAGATCAATACAATCATTTTGGAAGACTGCCCAGGATCTAAAAATGATGATGAAAACCTTAGAGTATCAAAAAAGATTTATGATCAGGGAATCAATACCATGTTAAGGTCGAATTCTGAAATTGCATCGGGAGCTGTTGACTTGTTTTTAGCGGGCAACAAACGTTCTTACGAACCAGGAGCAAAGGTAGGAGTTCACTCTTGGTCAGGAGGTGGTAAAACAGCTACAGATTATGCTGAAGATCATGAAAATCATAAACCTTACATCGATTACTATAAATACGTCGGGATGACTGAGGAAGAAGCCAAGGATTTTTATTTTTTCACGATTAAGGCTGCTCCCGCAGATGGTATTCACTGGATGACAGAAGAGGAACTTGAAGCCTACAATTTTGTGAGGTAAGGTGATTTGAATCATTTTCTAAACGAACTCTTTAATGCAACTTTGTTGCATTAAAGAGTTTTCTCTATTTTTGTCAAAGGCAAATTAAAAATCCAATGGGATGAACTTGCTAAAGTAAAATGGCTAGCAGTAGAGTCGCGATTTAGTCTTTTACTTGGGGGCATTTTCAAAATTTTGAACGAATGACAGATAAGAGAATATTTGATGCTATTATAGTAGGAGGAAGTTATTCTGGGCTTTCAGCAGGAATGACATTAGGTAGAGCGTTGAGAAATGTTTTGATAATAGATAGTGGGCAACCTTGTAACATTCAAACACCTCACTCACATAATTTTATTACACAAGACGGAAAAACGCCGAAAGAAATAAGCACATTGGCTAAACAGCAGGTCAAAGAATATGAAACGGTTGAATTTTATGACGGACTTGTTACAGAGGCTATAAAAACTGAAACTGGTTTTGAAGTCACTAGCTTGAATAATGATAGTTTCAAAGCGAAAAAACTCATTTTTGCCACTGGAGTAAGAGATATAATGCCTGAAATTAAAGGTTTTGCTCAATGTTGGGGGATATCCTTAATCCATTGCCCTTATTGTCATGGTTACGAGGTAAGAAATCAAAAAACTGGAATTTTGGCAAATGGTGATGTGGCATTTCATTATGCTCAACTAATTAAGAACTGGACAAAAGACTTAATAATATTCACTAATGGAAAATCTACCTTAAGCCAAGAACAAGTCAAAAAAATTGAGGAACATCATATTCCTGTAATAGAAGAGGAAATAGTCTCTTTTAGGCATGAAAACGGAAATTTGAAAGAAGTTATTTTTGTGAATGGTTTAACCTTTCAACTTAACGCAATTTATACTAGACCTCATTTTGAGCAAGGATGTAAGATCCCAGAAGAATTGGGCTGTGAGTTAACGGAGCAAGGGTTTTTAAAAGTAGATATGTTTCAAAAAACTTCTGTTCAAGGCATTTTTGCATGTGGAGATAATGCCAGTCCCTTACGAGCAGTATCCCATGCTGTTGCTACTGGGGGAATAGCGGGAGCCGTTCTGAACAATGAAATGACCGAAGAAGAATTTTAAAATCTCATTTATCTTTGAGACTGTTAATTATTACAGCTTTCAATGAAGGATGAAATACTAGACAGGGAATCAGAATCCAAATCCAAAGAAAAGTTCAATTGGACCATTTGGGTAGGTTCTGCGTTCATTGTTTTAGGTTTGGTAAAGTGCCAAATGAGGGGGATATTATTTGAAAATTCCGTTCTCTTTACACTCGCTTTATTTCTTGTATCTGTTATTTTGAATTGGTTTCGGTCAAAATTGGGAGTAGTTGTTACTACTTTGATTTTTTTACTTGGAATGTTTGGAGCTTGTCAACTATTTCCAAAACAAGAATATGTTGGAATTGGCTTTGGGGATTCTCACCTATGGTTTGAAATCTACTCATTTTTGTTGCTTATAGGGCATTTTTCTTTGACCTCTAAAAGTCATCGAAAACTGATTTCTTCTCTCAAAAAAAGGAGGGAGTAGAACATCGATCATGATCGTCTTTTCAATCTAAGATGATTGTTCCAGATTATTTTAAATCGGTTTCTTTAAAAGGGTTTGTAAGCTCATTTGAATGAATACGTCTATGAAAGGGAAATAGAAAAACTAAATAGTATGAATAAACTACTTCTCTTATCCTTGATATTTGCCACAGTTTTAGCAACCAATTCTTGTAAGAAAGATGAAATTACGACTTCTGAAGGTGGTGGAACAGAAGAATTAACAGAGGAGAACTGTGATATTTCTATCTACACGGGTGATTGGAATTTTATCGTTAATGAAGATTCGGAAACCCAGTATTTAGGCGTTATTCATAAGTATAACGATAGTATCCTCAATGTTCATTATCAGGAACAAGATCTTATGCAAGCTTCGGACAATTACTTTAAGCAAATACAAGTTGAAAGTTGTGTAGATGGAGTCTTTTTATCAGTGACGATTCCACATGGAAATACAGGAGGGTGGACGAAAAAAGAAGGAACTATTACAACCACAACCTTTGATTATATTGAAACTAGCAGATACGTTGATTACGTAACTGGAGAGGAAAGTTTTGGAGAAAAGACAATCAAAGGAACGAAAGTGGAATAAAGGACTGCTTATTGACAAAACTTCATGACTGTTATAAATACTTTTTGAAATAAAAAGTATGAATTGTAAGGCTTTTACGACTGTTGTATCTAAGAACTAAATTTCACAAAAAGTCAAATGAAAAAGATCCTGAAATTCTCCTTACTGCTATTACTTTCTCTTAGTATCACTGCTTGTATCAACATCTTTAAACGAACAGATTTAAGACCAGAGAATATTTCGGAAATGAGCAATGAAACAAAGGCTCGTCAGTTGTTAAAGGAGATGGGAGAGGCTCATCACATTGAGGTGTGGGACAAAATGGAAACCTATAACGTCATTTTTGGGGAAGAGTTTTATGGTAGTTTAGGCGAGAGAGGGAATCCTTTTTCAGAGCCTAAAATGGAGCTTTCGATGAATTATATTCCCAAAACATTCAATGGAACATTAGAAGTACTGAGTGGAAAAGATAAGGGAGATAAGTGGGGAATTCAAAACTGGAAAACTTATGAGGTAAGTAGTGAAGGTATTGAGGAAAAGAAAAATAAGGACATGACTTTTTGGATTCCGACTTACCAATATTTTATTGAATTTCCTTTGCGCATTCAGGAGGCAACAGCTGTGGAATATTTAGGAAGTAAGCAAATTAATGGAGTAGAGGTTGAGGGAGTTTTGGCCTCTTGGAATACTGTAGAGCCCCAAAAGGATATTGATCAATATATTGTTTGGATGAATAAAGAAACTAAACGGATTGTAAAGATTGGATATACGGTCAGAGATATGTTCCGCTTTATTACCGGAGCAGCTTATTTCAATAACTATAAGGAGTTTGATGGTGTTTTATTGCCTACAGAATTTCCGGTGGAATCCAATCTGCTAAGAGAAGGATATCTGCATAAAATGAGCATTAAAGAATTTCATCTCAATCCCTTGAAAAAGGAAGATTTATTGCCTTTAAAATAAGATCAGGAAAAGAAATTGGGCGAATGCATCTTTCGGTTGTATATTAGCTTGAGAAGGTAAAAGATAGAATGGAAGAAAAAGAAAAACCAAGACTTTCCAGGTTAACGGCAATCATCACTCAATTACAATCCAAAAGAGTTGTTACTGCCAAATACCTTGCTGAGAGACGTAAGGTGAGCACCGGGACCATCTATCTGTTTACCAATTGTATTTGACAATGTCGGAGATGATAGTTGGAATATTCTTTATGGGGATATTGTAAAAACGGTTGATTAATGGTTTTCCTGAATGAGGATCATTTGCTTACGCTTGATATTTTCATGAAGCTAAAAAACACCAAAACAGTAGTTTTTTCTTCAAAATCAGTAGACGAAAAGATAAACTCTCTTAAATTTAAGAATCAAATCGCAATTTTTTGAAATACAATAAGATTATTTAAACCGTCTTGAGAGTTTACCCCAGCTTCTATGATTACCAAATCCAAACTTAAAACAATCCTTTTTCTTATTCCTTTTTTAGTAGTAGGTCTTAGTTCTTGCGATCAATCTGGTTCAGCAAGTAATGAAGATGAAAATGAAGAAAGTATTCCTGAAAATGCGGCTCGAATTACCGAAATTGACCTGGATACTTTTGATGTGGTCGCTTCGCAACCCTTGTACCCAAAAAAAGGAGGTAACCTTTATTATTCAGCTGATGGAAAAGTAAGTTTTGAAGGAGAACCCATTTGGACGGGGAATATAACAGATGTG
>JAKSBJ010000305.1 GCA_022361195.1 Flavobacteriales bacterium | reverse complement strand
TTTTATTTTTTTTTTTCAATTTGTCAATTGCCTTATCTCCTATGATGCTGAGTGCCCAAATAGATCTATCAACACTTGGGGTAAACTCGTCAAACAAAAGGTTGTAAACTAAGTTGATTTTTGGTTCATCAAGGCTCTTAAGTGAATCCGAGAACTTGTCAATTAGATGATAAAGAGCGAAGAATCTATTTTTGTGATCATCATCCTTCAAATAATCAAATAAAAATTCAAATACTTCCTCTCTAAACAACTCTAACTCTATTTTAGAAATTGCTTCATGCTTTTCATTATCTGATCCGATTCTCAATATATCCTTAAATTCTTCTAAAGTCATTCAGTTCTAATTGCCTATAACGTTTGAGTAAATCTAATTATTGTTGCTGGGTTTCCCCCACCTTTTATCGTCAATCTTGTCCCAGTTTTTCACAGAGACAAATATTCTCTATGGTGTAATTTCCGGCTTGTTGATATTGCATATTAAATTCATAAAATAGGGCATATTTTTTTCCGTAGAAATAGACTCCTTTTTGCTGTTCGTTTAATTGGTAGTTTGATAGATAGTAGCCTTCAGCGTTAAATTCTTTGGGTGATAAATTGAGATCTACTTTTTGGATTTTGTATCCTCTTAATGTTGACACATTAGAACTCTTTTCGGCATCAAAAATAGGTGAGATAGGTTCGTCATGATCGAAAAACTGTTGTATTCTATAAATACAAGTATACAACTGATTAGAATCTGCTAAAACCGTTTCTGTACCATCATTTAAGCTCATTTTTTTTGCCATTTTAATGCTTTCCTGAACATGCTGTAAAGAATCATTGATAAGCAGTTTTGGATCCGATAGATTTGAAAGACTTTCATTTAGTGCCGGTAAGAAGTACCAAATAGTACTGAATAAATTGAAGGAGGAGTCTTTCAACAATAGTTCATCTTGTTGTGTTAATTCCACTGTAGGATTCTCAAAGTAATACGTAAGTTGAGAAGGCATCTGAACAATGGGATAAGATTGCACAAAGTTGAGTACAACATATTTGGATCCAATTTGAACTGTTCCTACATGAGAATACTGCTTCGGTTTTGATTTATTTTTTTCACTGTTGGTTAATTGGCTGGAGCCTGGAATGATCGTTCCTGAAAATCCACATAATGCCTGTGTTTCTCCTTTTATAAGGTTTGAAGAATAGGAGGCCTTTTCTTGAATCCATTTTAATTCATATCCCTCACATGATTTGTCTTTGCCCAAATAACTCTCAAATGGATATTTAGTTCCTAAGGTATTGATTCCCCAAAAGGGGTTCATAATATGACCATTTCTAATTTTTTCGAGAGAACTATACGCAGCCATCTCAGCCTGGAACTGACTAAATTCTAACTCTAATGTACCAGCAGTTTGAGTTTCTGATTGAATCGTATGGGACGAAATAGAATCTTGTCCAAAGGTAGAAAGTTGAAAAACGATAAAAAGAAGCGTAATGTATTTTTTCATAACTCGCTAACTAGGACAAAAATTATGCCTAATGTTCCGGTTAAATGATGTGTGTCATATGACGTTTTAGCGATATGGGATGTCAAGTTTTTAAAGTGTTTTCAAAAATAGTTTCTATTCGACCATTACCATGATCAAGATTCAAACT
The DNA here is from genome assembly GCA_022361195.1 of Flavobacteriales bacterium. GTDB lineage: Bacteria > Bacteroidota > Bacteroidia > Flavobacteriales_D > Crocinitomicaceae > JAKSBJ01. The sequence goes on along the minus strand of JAKSBJ010000305.1, from coordinate 7,313 downwards.
TTGACCCTTTGCATTCTTCACAAAGTCGATTAATTGATTTCTTAATTCATCTGAGTCTAAGCATGCTTGTCCAACACTGCTTGCTACGGCCCAAAATTCAAAATCACAGAATTCTTCAATTTCTTTAATCCATAATTGAATCTGTCCAATCAACGTTTTTCCAGGAACAGAATTAGCAAAATCATATCTGTCTTTAAACCATTGGGTTGATTCTTCATCTTTGATTGCAAATGAAATCAAGCAATCATCATTTATCAGAGTCGAATCAAATTCAAAATTAGCTGTGTTCACACAGAAATTCCTCAATTGATCAATCGCCAATTTCTTTTGATTCTTATCAAACCTTGCTATATAGCTTATATCTGGTCTCAATCCTTAATTTGCTGTAATGTCCCGGCTAAACAGCACTTCAATGCAGCTTAGGTTTTGTTAGTATTAGTTTTTCTTTTTAAATACAAATGAAATAAGTCTTGGAATGTCTTTTTTTGGTTTTTCATCAAACCATTCCTTAATTTCCAATAGTTCAAAATTATTCCTTTCTGCATTTTCAATATAGTCTGAAATGTGGTGGGTGAAGACAGTCAACTCTTCAATGCCATTTTCTGATTCATATTTTGCTTTACTTCCAACGTATTGTTTGAAGGGGTGCAATTCACATATAAAGAACAGGCCGTTTACCTTGAGCTTATTAAATGCCTGGCCGAAAATGTGGTTTAAATCATGAATATGCTCAAGTGTAAGACTTGAAGTCACCAAGTCTGCAAATTGATTTTCGACTTTCCATTCTTGATTCAAATCGGCTTTTTGAAACTCTACTTTACCATCAGTAATTTTCTCCTTTGCAATATTTAGCATTTCTGAGGAGAAATCAAGCCCAAGAATTCGTTCAGCTTTATTGAGTAACCAATGTGTGTTTTTTCCTGTGCCACATCCAAGCTCCAACACATTTTTAAAACCATAATTTGATAATACTTCAATTGTTGCAAGAGCGTCTAAATCCCGAGTTTTATTGTTGTTTGTATCATACTGATCAGCCCAGGAATTATATGCTTTTTCTATGCTCATTTCTGTATTATTCAATTAATGCTAATGGCCTCACGGCTATGGTTAGCACGGGTATTCAAAGAAGTGAAATTTCGGACTGGTACAGAGCCAAAACTTTTTATTTTGTTTTATCTTTTCTTCTTTAAAGCCAAATCAAAAGATTTGACGGACTTGATTAAAAGCTCTAAACTTTAGGTTAAGCAACAAAACCCGTATTAATTATAGCCGTTGTTAGACACTGGGATTTATCTTTTTGAATTTCATATATGTTTCTGCCAATTCAAATTCTCCATCTTTTTTTAATCGTTCGATAAAATTTTCATTTTGAACACTGTCTATTAATTTATTATATCGTTCTTTCATCCAACGATATTTAACTTTTATATCAGATTTATAGACGTTACTAGAGCCCATAAGTCCTTTTCTTATTTTTTGTCCTATTTTATCAATATAATCGGGAAATCCATATTGAGGATCGTCCAATTCTTCTTGTGCCTTGGCAAAATAATCAATGTAATACATTCCATCAGAATCTTTTTCAAGTAATGATTCTACATATTCTTTTTCTTCTTCTGAACTATGTTGTTCACTTCTTGCAGTTCCTGCTAAATCAATTATGTCTTTATGTAGTATTACTCTTGGATATAGTGCGGCCTTAGATTCTAAAATATACGCTTCTGCAAGTGCGGGACCGAATAATACTTCTTTGGTGTGGATTAATTTACCATAAGTGATTGCTCCTCTACATAAAATACCTCTATAAATGAGTCTCATAATCATCCATTTGATTTCTAATAGGGTATAAAATATTTCACTTTTTTCGTGTGTGTTAAATGAAATAACGAGACAATCAGAAAACGTAGTTATTTCTTTGCTATTTTTATGCAAGGATTTTCCATATTTTGGCTCAGCTTCATCTAAATCCCAAACATCACGAATAGTTTTATAGGCAGAGAATATTTCTTCAATTTTCTCAGAATCATCTTCTCCTTTTTTTCCTATTGTTTTAGAAAGCAAATCCTTAAAACCAAGAATATCGATAAATACAGTTACTCTATTTTCGTAGTTCATTTTTTTCCTTGTGTCTAACGTTCCAGCATAAAGATTTGGCATTATGCTTTATGCATTGTTGTGTACAGTTACTGTGTTACTTGAATGATTCTGTCGTGTACTTTAAATTCAATGTACTTCCAAACATGTTCGAGGTATTCGTTGCATCTGAATACAAGTCGATACTCACCAGGAGACGGTGAATGAATTCTTCGACCCATGACCTTTTTAGTCTCAGGCATGATGATAGATTGGTGCTCATACATTCCGTTTAAATAATTCAGCTCGACATCCTGAATCATCCATGACCTGACCCTAACATCAAGGTTACTGAATTGAACCGAGGCATCAAAACTGAACCTTATGGACGAGCGATACTTCCCATCTAGTTCATCAGCATTATCTTCGTTTAAAGATTCAATTTCTAATAATTTGATAATGGGAGCAGGCAACTCAACTTTAGGATTGACTACTGTCTTTTGATTGACGATGTTATCTCCTGATTCATTTATCTGAACAATGCTGTTTGGGGAATTTTTAATCTCAACTTTTTCTTTTAAGTCTTCCGATTTCGCTTCGATTTCTAAAGATGCGGACAACTCCGAAATCTCTTTCCATTTATGTATTAGTTCAACCGAGTATTTGCTTGGATCGTTATCAATTAGTTTAGCGCAATTTTGGCATAGCCAAATTCCGTTACTTATGTCTTTCCTTTCAGCTGATGAGAGATCTTTATTAAATCTTGGCCCACCTTCGGAAGCAGCTGTTATATGAGCAGCAATACCAATATTAACAGTTTTGTTTCCTTCAGTTCTAGGTCCAACCGTACCTTTTCGACAGTTTGGATTAGAACACTTGTATCCTACTCGTTTTGCTAAAGTTTCTTTTGTTGAATTCGAAAAATCGTCCCTCATGATTTAATTGTACATAACGTCTATATAAAGACAATATATTTTATTGTAGCTAAAGATGCATCTTTATTTTCCTATCTCCAGCTACCATTTTTTTTTTTTTTTTTCCAAAAAAAGATTTCACAGAACCATCCTTACTACCAAAAAAAACAATGGTCCCATGAAATCTTTCTCACCAGTCAACTAGCCTGATATATAGTGATGCAGTTCGCTTTGGTTAAGGGCAAATGCGTTTTCTGCAACAGGCTCTGAGCTGACATTTAATTGATAGCTATCCGTTGCAGTGTTGGATGGATTTTCTTCTGAGCCATTATAGGTTGTGGCCATGGGATTATTGAGTCCCAAAGCGTTATTAAAGCCCCCAACTACCGACTCATTAGTAGTAAATGCCAATTGGCTGTGCGAATAGTAGGTATTACTATCTCTTCCGGTCCATTTAGACTGATAAGCCAAATTATAAACGCCACAGGCAATGCCTTTGAATTGGCCCGAATCTCCGTTGAGGATATAACTGTTAGGGTCAGTATAATCTTTGTAGATTTTATCGCATCCATCCGAATTGAAAATCATGGCATTTCGGGTGGCAGCCACACTGTAGTTCAAAATTTGCATTCCACCCGAAGGAACGAATTGTTTAAAGAGTGGGTAGTTATCGGCAGCAGCACCATTTTGAACGTTCATGTCAACCGTTCGACGAAGGCGTTGCAGTCGGTGATCCAGGCAAATTTCAACCCCAATATCCGTATAACCATAAAAGGCAGGTGTAAATCGAGCATTGGTAGAGAAAGCATTGGTGTGTTTGTCTCCACTTAAAATGCTGTAAGACGGATAATTTCCTAACCATTCCGTAATCATTCCGCCGGTGACTACTTTGTTGTTTTCGTCAAATACCCCCATGGTAAGGTCTACCGTAGATTCGTATTGTTTTTCGTAAACATACGTTTCTACCTCGGTCATCATGGTTTTATTGAAGTGGAAATAAGCACCTCGATTTCTTACCGTACACAGTGGATTGGCTCTTGCCATGAGCATAAAGTCATTCAAGGCATCCAGCGAATCATTCGAGCTTTTTACCGCACTAAATGTTCTTTTCCAACTTCTTCGATTATGCGATTTAAACTCGGCTAATAAATTCCCTGAGGCCAATACCGCATTGAGTTGATTTTGACGTTCAATTACCTCGTCTGAGGCTAAAAAAGTTTCGTAATCATCAATATTACTCGTTAAGGTAGACCCAATAATAACCGTGTAATAGTTGTTATCGTCCGGAATAATGACTTGCAATTTCGCTTTGATCGTTTTGACGATGTACTCAAAAGGATAATCCTGTCCATCTACCTTAATGTTAGGGTAGGGACCTTCCACACAACGAAAAAAGAATTCCGGAATTACAAAATGTCGGTTGTAGGTTGTCATTTGAGGAAGCATCTTTTGAAAAGCATCTATCACAATGCTAATACGGTAATCGATGTCCTTTTTAATTTCCTCTTTAGAGGTGTTTGCATTTAAACCATCCCAGGTTCCAACAATCCACGAACAATCAGGATTATCAATGATGGTTTTTAAGTTTGATGGGCCAGTGTAAATTGACCATGATGTAAAATCTGCTTGTACCATTTTTAAGTTTTAATTATTACAGCATTTATTGTGTTTTGTTTGTTGTTTAATGGGTAGGAGAGGGACATTAGATAGTAGAAGCTGGAAGTCTTTCTACCAACTTCTCTTTCTACTTTATACTTTCCATCTTTATACTCTCTATGTTTCAATATTCCTTGGCCATTGGTGAATTTGACCCGGTTCAGGACTTTCATATTTCCGGATAAAGTCTGCCAGGAACTGTCGGTACGCAATGAGTGCTTTATTTCGAGGTTCGTTGGGATCATTTCCCCAAATCAATTCTGTATCATCGCCCGAAAGAGGAATAAAAGGCACATAAGGTGCAGAGAACACAAAAGTGAAGAGGAAGGTGATCATTTCACCAATGGTTCCGGTATTCGGCAAGTAAGTCAATAATTTATCCGTTGAAAAATCCTCAGTTGGTGAAGGGATTTCTGTTTTTTGTAAACATGGAGGTAAGTTTGGAATGAAAGACAAAACCGGATTTGCAGTTGAATTCAAACGAGAAGCACCATGGGCGGTGAGTCTGAATACCCAGCTTTGCAAGGTTTTAATCAGGTTGTCCCGACTGTCCAAAGTTGGAATTCCGGCTACATTACCATCATGCGGATCGACAGAAGCGGCATACCAGGCTTGTAGTTGTTTATCTTCAACTACTTCGGCATCCGATGTCCAGGTTTTATTAACGAAGACCGAAACGTAATCTCCAGCTGCATCAAAAATGGATAATAACTGTCCGGCAATAGGGAACTGAGCCCAATCTCCTCCGTGGGAGAAATCATCTGGTTTAATCCCATTATCAGCTAAAGTAGTGTTGGGATCATCCTTCAAATACGTTCGACCTTTAGCAAAATCATTGGTCATATTTAAATATTGCAGAGATGTTGCGACAGAGGTTGGAGGAGCGATTTGTTTCCACAATAAAAGAAGTGTATTGTCAAACGGAATCACATAATCGCTTTGCGGATCCATGAATTTTCGTAGTGGGTGATCCTCTTCAACATGATTATTTAGGGTCATGATCAAAGCCGCCGAAACGATGTGCCAATGATAAACATGTCCCATCCAAATTCCGTATAAAGTCACGGAGGTTCTGGCAGCTGTCAAAGCAAAAATCCAGGCTCCATCCGTACAACTCCCGTAGGAATAAATCACCTTGTTCTTATTGTTCGGGTCAATCAACAAAACCACAATTGGACTCAGTGATTTGTCCGTTGGATTTTGAGCCAAAAGAGTGAGTGTTGCGGGTGTATAACGCGGATGTCCCTTAACCTGACTTACTGGTAATGACTCATACATTCGCAAATCAATGGCATACAATAATTTGTTGTTGAACAGCTCTTCAATTTCAGCGGTCCAGGCAGCTCCTAAAGCTGCTTTGTAGTCGATGGCTCTAGTGGCATCTACCTTTTCTAAAACCAACAAATTGTAGGCAAATCCATAATTGGCAATCGTTGGCCAAAAGGTGCGATTTGCAGTGGCAACATCCGTTAAAGCCCCAGCCATATCGGCTAATTGCGGTTGTGCATTTTTATAGACATCGTTAAAGGTTGTCCAGGAAAGGGTGAATTGCCTAGGATCGGTTAAAAACAAATCGGTAATGGGATCTTCATTGCTTTTTGCCTCGGAGTGAGAATGTGTATTCATCCTGTTTTTTAAGTTGGATAAATTCAACTCAGCGAGTGGATTTGATGTTTCCAATGCGGCTTTGAGGTTCAGTCGATTTTGCTCGTTGGTTGATTCGGCATTACTTCCTCTCCCGTATAAAAAAGAATAACCGTTGGCTGTGTAATCTCCAATAGTGTATTCATTACTCATTCCCCATTTAGCCTGAGTAGTTGCAGTGGTTCGTAGTCCTAATTGGACTAAGGTTTTTGGAATTTCCTCCAATTGAAAAGGAACTGCGGGCATGTCTTTATAGCCCAAATCGAAAAGAGGAAGTTTATAAATATGTTTACCGTAAGTTTTACGGCGCCATAAAAAATAGACGATTACGCCAATTACGACAAGCGCAATTAAGGCGACTAAGATGTACTTTAGTGTCATGGTTTAAGTGTTGCATTTAATTGAATCCTGTTAATTGCGTCGTTGGGAAATGTATATAGCCCAACAGCCAAACAAAGACGCAGCTTTATTTATCCTACTTAAAAATGATATTGAAACTAAAAGGGGCTTGAGTACACCTTATCGGTCGGGCCGATTTTCAAGAACTTTTTCATAATAAGAAATTTTGGGTGTACTAAAGATAATGTTTTGGTTTGATTATCAAAGAGGTGGGGGAAATAAAGTAGTAGATAGTGAGTAATAAGTAGAAAGATGGAAGGTATAAAGAGTATTGAGCAAGAGTGTGAGTGAGGAAGAGAGAGTTTGACGAAAAGAGACTGGAAGCTGGAGACTAGAGAGAGTAGAAAGGTTGAGGATGCTGGAAGCTAGAATCTAGAGACTAGAGAGGAATGGCGCAAGATTATGAGAGGTCGAAGGTATAAAGATTTAAGAGGAAAGTATAAAGACCGTATAGAAAGATGTGGGGAGAATGGAGTAAGAGTTGAGTAAAGGGATAAAAGAAAGAAAGTCTAAAGAAGAAAGAGACAAACGACCGGTTACTAAACTTAGAGATAGGGAGGCATAAGATTGATGGTCTTCTAACAGCCATTCTTGCTACTTCAATTCCATTCTAAACTGAATGACCAA